>JBAXXH010000188.1:0-6569 GCA_037127995.1 Methylococcaceae bacterium
CGGTATGTTCACTTATATGCTGGTTCCGGATAGCGGGGGTGCGGAATGTCGGTTAGAAGCACGCATTATGGCCATAGCGGATGTGGTCGAAGCGATGGCCTCGCACCGCCCCTATCGCCCCGGACTCGGTATCGACGCCGCGCTTGCCGAAATCGAACGGGGACGGGGTACAGCCTATGATCCGGTAATAGCCGATACCTGCCTGAATTTATTCCGCAATAAAGGTTATGTGCTGCCGACCTGATGCTTACCTTTATTTTAAGCGTGCATCGTCAATGAGCCTGCTGGATGTCGGGTTAGCGATAGCGTAACTGTGGGCAATGCGTAAAAAATAACGCGTTTGGCAAGAAACCCCAGCCAGCACCGTCATACCGGCATCGATGCCGGTATGACGGGCTTTTGTCACTGGCTGAAACTCTTGCTAATCAGAAAATAATATGCTTCAAGAATCTGATTATTAAGGATTAGAAATTACTCCCATTCGATGGTTGCAGGGGGTTTGCCTGATATGTCATAAGCGACACGAGAAATACCGGGGACTTCATTAATAATCCGGCGGGAAATCAGGTCAAGAAACTCATAAGGCAAGTGCGCCCAACGAGCGGTCATAAAATCGATGGTTTCGACGGCACGAATGGCAATCACATAATCATAACGTCGCCCGTCGCCCATCACACCCACTGATTTAACCGGCAAAAATACCGCAAAGGCTTGGCTCACTTTGTCGTAAAGATCATGGCGATACAATTCTTCAATAAAAATCGCATCGGCCTGACGCAATAAATCGGCATACTGTTTTTTCACTTCACCCAAAATTCTTACGCCCAAACCAGGCCCCGGAAACGGATGACGGAAAACCATGTCGGCTGGCAAACCCAACTCCAAGCCTAATCGCCGCACTTCATCCTTAAACAATTCGCGCAAGGGTTCAACCAGCTTTAAGAGCATATTTTCCGGTAAACCACCGACATTATGATGCGATTTTATTAAATGTGCCTTACCGCTTTTAGAGCCTGCCGATTCAATCACGTCCGGATAAATGGTGCCTTGAGCCAACCATTTTGCACCGGCTATTTTCGCGGCCTCTTCATCAAAAATTTCAATAAACAGATTGCCGATAACTTTGCGTTTCAGTTCGGGATCAGAAACACCCGCCAAAGCATCCAAATAACGTTGCTCGGCATTCACCCTGATCACTTTAACGCCCATGTGTTCAGCAAAAGTGGCCATCACCTGATCGCCCTCATGCAGGCGCAGCAAACCGGTATCCACAAACACACAAGTGAGCTGGTCTTTAATCGCTTTATACAACAGCGCGGCAACCACTGACGAATCAACTCCGCCAGACAAGCCTAAAATAACGTGATCACTGCCTACTTTTTCGCGTACGGCATTAATGCTGTCTTCAATAATATTACTGGCCGTCCATAACGCCTCACAGCCGCAAATATCCAACACAAAACGAGACAGAATCCGTCCGCCTTGTTTGGTATGCGTTACTTCAGGATGAAACTGCAAGGCATAGAAAGATTTTTCTTCATTGGCAATACCGGCAATGGGCGCACCCTCTGAACTGGCAATCGTCACAAAACCTGCGGGCAAGTCAACAACGCGATCACCGTGACTCATCCACACATCCAGCAAGCCAAAACCTTCAGCAGAAAGATGATCCTCTATGCCTGCCAGTAACTTTGAATGTCCACGCGCCCTGATTTGCGCATAGCCAAATTCTCTGTGATCAGACGATTCAACCTTGCCGCCCATTTGCTCTGTCATGGTTTGCATGCCGTAACAAATACCCAGCACAGGCACACCCAGTTCAAATACGGCAACAGGAGCTCGCGGCGTATCGCCACTGGTGACGGTATCCGGGCCACCGGATAATATAATGCCATTGGGCGCAAAGTTTTTAATTTCCGTCTCGCTGCATTCACAGGAATAAATTTCACAATACACACCAACTTCACGAATGCGACGTGCAATTAACTGGGTGTATTGTGAACCGAAATCTAAAATAAGGATTTTGTGGGTATGAATATTGGCGGATTCTTGTTTCACGGTATTGTCTTTGAATATTGGATGAGGGGGCACACGGAGGACATGATTTAAAACAGATTTACACGGATTGTTTATAATCATTATCCGCAGTTATCCATTTAAATGCCTGTCATCCAAGCGCCAAGTGTTAATCTGCACGGTAATTAGGCGCTTCTTTGGTGATAGTGACGTCATGGACATGGCTTTCTCTCATGCCGGCACTGGTTACCCGCACAAACTGTGCCTTATCGTGCATTATGGCAATGGTTTGGCTTCCTGTATAACCCATGCTGGCTCGTATACCACCCAACAATTGATGAATCACCGCAAGCAAGCTGCCTTTATAAGGCACCCGGCCTTCAATGCCTTCGGGAACCAACTTTTCAACTGAATCGGTTTCTTCCTGAAAATAACGATCACTCGAACCTTGCTGTTGCGCCATCGCACCCAGAGAACCCATGCCACGATAAGATTTATAGGAGCGCCCCTGAAACAACTCAACCTCTCCAGGCGCTTCTTCGGTACCGGCAAACAAACCACCCAACATAACCGCATGCGCACCGGCGGCCAAGGCTTTGGCAACATCACCCGAATAGCGAATGCCACCGTCTGCAATCAACGGTACGCCAGTGCCTTTTAAAGCATCGGCGACATTACTGACAGCCGTAATTTGCGGAACCCCAACACCGGCAACAATGCGCGTCGTACAAATAGAACCCGGGCCAATACCGACCTTAACACCATCCGCGCCTGCGTCAACCAAAGCCAATGCTGCTGCCGCCGTAGCAATATTGCCACCAATCACCTGAACGGAAGGATAGTTTTGTTTGACCCAACGTACCCTGTCCAAAACACCTTGCGAATGGCCATGTGCGGTATCAACAACAATAACATCGACGCCCGCCTCAACCAACGCCGCCACACGTTCTTCGGTACCCTGCCCGGTGCCAACGGCGGCACCAACACGCAAGCGCTCCAACTCGTCTTTGCAGGCATAAGGGTAATCCTTGGCTTTCTGAATATCTTTAACGGTAATCATGCCACGTAAATGAAATGATTCATTAACCACCAGCACTTTCTCAATGCGATGTTTGTGCAACAGGGCAATGACTTCTTTTCGATCAGCATTTTCACTCACCGTAATCAACCGTTCTTTGGGCGTCATCACTTTTGAAACGGGTTCATCAAAACGCGTTTCAAAGCGTAAATCACGACTGGTAACAATACCGACCAATTCATCGCCATTAACCACAGGAACACCGGAAATATTGTTGGCGCGGGTTAATTTGATAACATCACGAATACTCACATCGGGAGAAACCGTAATAGGATCTTTAATGACGCCACTCTCATATTTTTTAACATGAAGAACTTCCCTGGCCTGCTGCTCTATGGTCATGTTTTTATGAATAATGCCGATACCGCCTTCCTGGGCTATGGCAATGGCAAGACGAGCCTCGGTAACCGTATCCATAGCCGCCGCAACCAGAGGTATATAAAGCGTAATCCCTCGGGTCAACTGGGTCTTCATTTCTACATCGCGTGGCAACACAGTTGAGTGCGCAGGCACTAATAAAACGTCATCGAACGTGAGCGCTTCCTGAATAATTTGCATAAACCACACCTAACAATCACTAAAATAACTTGGCATTATACGACGAGTTGAGCAACTACTGTAGTACTAAAAAACCCTACTCTATCTACAAATCTAAAAACTGCGCTTCATTCACAAAAAATACCCAAGATACAAAAAAATCAGACTATAGATTTTCAGATAAATCATTTCGATCTTAACGGATACCATCCCTTTAAGGGATGTTATCCGTATGGGCTCCAAAACTTCATGTAATGGAAATTTAATTTCTGATAGATATATTGTATTGCACCGCTATACGCTTTTTAGATAGTGATTGGGTTTTCGCTAACCCAATTATTTTTCAGGGACATAAATACGGACATTACTTTGCTTCATCGTCATCTACAGGAGGGTGTGTCCAGTTTAGCTTTACCGTAGTCGCTTTGGCATACCGATAAAAAGTGCCTTCAAAATTCCCAAGAGCCAGTACAAAACCAGCCCAACCATCAAGAAAGCCGCACTTGATTACATAAATCCTAAAGAAAGCCCACAGACCATGACCCAAAGCAGTCGCCATACTGACCGGTTTACCTTTACGCTCCAGTTTGCGTGCTCCCAACGTAGAATAGCGCTGCGTTTTGTGCAGCAACTGCTCCAGATTCTGGAAAGGCACCTGAATGATAGCGGCTTTAAAATAGCCAATCTCGCCTTGCACCCGGAACGATTCATGCACCTCTTCGTGGTCGTCGAATATCAACACGCCCTTGCGAAACAATTGTGGTTGACGGTAGTCCGGATACCACCCGCAATGCTTGATCCAACGCCCCATAAACCAGTTGCGGCGCGGCACATAATAAGCATCGGCAGCAGGCTGTGCCAGCACTTGAAGGATTTCTGCCTTGGCCGCAGAGGTGCAGCGCTCGTCAGCATCGAGACTAAAAACCCAATCGTGACGACACGCCGCAATGGCATCATTGCGCAACTTGCCAAAGGTGGTAAATGGAATTTGAAGCACCGTTGCCCCCAGATCAGTCGCAATCTTCACCGTGTCATCAGTACTGTTCGAATCCAGCACCAACACCTCATCAGCCCATGCCACACTTTGCACGGCGGCGGCAATCTTGTCGGCCTCGTTATAGGTGATAATATAAACGCTTAGCTTGACCGATTGGTCTGCTCCGTTCTCAGAAAAAGTTTCAGTCATGTTTTAACCCTAACGGACATTGATAGTAAGCTATCCCCAACGACATGATATAAATCTTCCCGGTTCGGCCCTCTTGCTCAAGCGGCATTATAAATGATTTACACAATAAGCACGTATTCCAATACAACATGAGCCTGCATTAGCACACTTTACTTTATTCATTCATAAAGACGATGTGGGGAGATTATTTTTCTTGATTGAAGAAGGTACGTTAGGTAACTCGCAACAAATACCCCCCAATCATTGCCTGACTCTGTGAGCACCACCGACTTAATGATTCCTAAAACGCTGTGTACGAAGCGTGTGGAGACTATAAAGTGGAAGCTTATTATTGCGAGTTGCCTAAAGGCCGGAGTACAAACCCAGGTTTGCACTCCAAATTGTCAAGGTGTCGGGCACATCACTGCCATTAAATTAAGTATATGGAGACTACAAATTGGGGGCTTATTTATTGCGAATGGCCTTACGTGAAACCATTCACGTAGAAATCGAAGATCGTCGAAACATAGAGACTGGTGCCAGCGATCTTGAAAAAGATGATTATACGGATGACTTGCTGTACCTATAGAATAGAATCTCTGATGGTATGGGGACTAAAAAATCAATCGATTATCACTGCGAATAGACGAAGAAAAACTTAATTTCCTTCGTTTTTTCGCGACTCACACTGACTTTTCAAATCCGATAATTATTTTACTATACGCAAAGCAGGCCTTTTTGGTGGCTTGCTTTCAGGTGGCGGCGTTTCATCTTCCTCCTCATCTTCCTGATCAAAGATCATGCCTTTGCCATTTTCTTTAGCGTAAATTGCCATTACAGCGGCTATAGGCACGACAATATGCATGGGTTTTCCGCTAAACCTGGCATTAAATTCAATTTCCTGGTTACCAAGCGTAAGCCCTTGTATGGCTTCAGGCCTGACATTTAAAAGTATCTTGCCGTCCTCAATCAATTGGGAGGGCAAAATTGCATGACTGTTTTCTGCATCAACCAGTAAGTAAGGCGTCAAATCATTATCAATAATCCATTCATAAATTGAACGAATTAAATAAGGCTTTAAAGGAGTCATGGTTCTATCGTTATTTTAAAGGCTCGGCCATTTCTTGTTCAGCTTCACTAAGACTGCGTTTAAATGCAGGCCGTTTAAATAGTCGCTGAGCATAATTAGTAATAACTTCATTCGGTGTCGATACATCTATGCCCAAACCAGGCAGTCGCCATAAGAGCGGGGCAATAGCACAATCAATCAATGAGAATTCATCGCTCATAAAATAAGGTCTGGCGGCAAAAATAGGTGCTGCAGAAAGGATGCTTTCTCTCAGCATTTTCTTGGCACGCGCCGATTTTTTCTCACCTGAAAATAATATCTCATCCAGCAATTGATACCAATCCTGATCTATTCGCTTAATCAGCATCCGGGCATTTGCACGCGAAACCGGATCCATTTGGTGTAAAGGCGGGTGTGGAAAACGCTCATCCAAATATTCCATGATAATACGCGAATCATAAAGAACCAGATCACGCTCAATCAATGTGGGTGAGGTACCATTGGGATTAAGCTCAAGTAAATCCTCAGGCGGATCAGTCGGGTCATAATATTCTATATCTGCGGCAACTGCTTTCTCGTGTAAAACAAAGCGAGCGCAATGACTCATTGCACATGTCGGAGATGAAAAAAGCGTCATTACAGATTTACGAGTAATAATATTTGCCACGAATAGCAACCTCTTTGGACGTATAGGGCGATAAAAG
>JBAXXH010000189.1:0-6469 GCA_037127995.1 Methylococcaceae bacterium
ACTGGCGGAGTTAAAAGGTGAGCTGAAAAAGAAGATTAATCAGTTGCTTAAGTTTGACCTGTTAATCATTGATGAACTTGGCTATCTGCCGATGAATAAAAATGGCATGCACAACCTGTTTCAGCTAATTAATGCACTGTATGAATATCGGTCAATCATCTTGACGACCAACCGACTGTCTGGTGTCAACCAATAGTGATCTGTTTACCTTGCTTAAAAGGGTGGAACAGAAAAACCATTAAGTCGTCACTGCCTAATGAACAACTATTCAATTTATGAAAAAAGCAGTCTTGATAATCATTAGTACCTACCGGTATTTCTTGTCAGAATTAAAAATCCTTACCAAAAAATACGGTTGCAGAGGAAGCCACAGGCAGAATCATAAATTCTGTAACTTTTAGTTGCGCCGGAAATAAAACCATTCAAGCTCTATTCTTTGAAGATAAAGCGGAACTTGCTTTAGAGTGAGGGGTTAAACATTAAGAACCCTTCTTTGGAAGTCGTCTTTTTTATTTGACGCCAACCAACTCCCGCCAATCGGTCGTATAGCGCGGTGATACTCGCTCCGCTTTCGGCTTCCAGGATTTATCAAAGCCAGTGGCGGCTACTGAAACAGCCTTGGGAAAGCGTTGGTTGATCCGATCCATGGCGGCCATTAAGGGACGGTTTTCCGTGGGCAAGCCGCTCTCTACAAAATCGAACAATTCAAGCTGGCCAGGCGCTGATTGTGA
Organism: Methylococcaceae bacterium; assembly: GCA_037127995.1. Classification (GTDB taxonomy): domain Bacteria; phylum Pseudomonadota; class Gammaproteobacteria; order Methylococcales; family Methylomonadaceae; genus Methylobacter_C. Next base: position 732 of record JBAXXH010000189.1, read on the forward strand.
CTGAAGTTGGCTAAGCTGCACACCGCATTTTTGGTAGCCGTAACCGGTTTTGAAGATCTCCGTTAGCAAACGGTTGGCGGTGGTAATCAGTGTGCGGGTGTCTTGGGTAGCGGTATCGAGCTTGAGAGTGGCCGAACGCTGATATTGCGGTTCTTGGGTATTGAACGGACTGGTTCTGATAAAAACCGTGATACAGCCGGTCACGGAATGTTGTTTTCTGAGTTTTTCGGCGGCCCGACTGCAAAACTCGGCTAAGGCGGCGGACAGTTCTTTGTACTCGGTCAGTCGACGACTAAAGCTGCGGGAACAGACAATCTGCTGTTTGTTGGCGGCAATCTCTTGCAGTTCCAAACAGGGAATGCCGTTTAATTCCATCACGGTTCTGGCGACCACAATATTTAATTGAGCGTGAAGGCGTTCGCTGGATTGTGACGCCAAATCCCAAGCACTATGGATGCCAAGTTGATTTAATTTTGCCGTGGTGCGCGAACCGATGCCCCACACTTCGCCGACCGGCACGATGCGCATTAGTTTTTCCCGGCGAACCGGGTCAGACAAGTCCAATACGCCGCCGGTTTTTAGCCACTTTTTGGCGGCAAAATTCACCAGTTTAGCCAGTGTTTTAGTCGGTCCCATGCCCACACAAATGGGAATGCCGGTGGCGCGGACAACCGCTTTTTTGATTCGGTGACCGTAAGCAACGGGGTCTTGGTGGCAAACGCCCGTCAAATCCAAAAATGCCTCGTCGATGGAATAGACTTCAAGTCTGGGCGCGAATTCTTCTAAAATTGACATTACCCTCGCAGACATGTCCGCGTACAACGAATAGTGGGATGAAAACAGCTGAATCTGGTGTTGATTGACCCGTTGCTGAATCTGGAACAGCGGCACCCCCATTTTTATCCCCAAGTCTTTCACTTCTTTGCTGCGGGCAACCACGCAACCATCATTATTACTCAGCACGACCACCGGCTTGCCGATTAAATCAGGCCGGAAGACCCGCTCACAGGAAACGTAAAAATTATTGCAATCCGCCAAGGCAATCAGCGGTTGCATTACACGGGATGAATCACGTTGGTGACTACGCCCCAGATCACCATGTCCAACTCATCGTAAATGACGATAGTGGCATACGCCGGATTTTCTGCGTTCAGTTGCCATTGCCCCTTCTCTCGGGCCAAGCGTTTAACGGTTAATTCGCCGTTTAAGGCACAAATCACGATTTTACCCGGCACGGCTTCAAGGGAACGATCAACGACTAAAATATCATTGGGATGGATGCCTGCACCGAGCATGGATTCACCTTGCGCACGCACAAAGAAGGTCGCAGCCGGTTTTTGTACCAACAGCTCGTTTAGATCCAAATTTTTCTCGACGTAATCATCGGCAGGCGAGGGAAAGCCGGCGGCGACTTTGCCGCTGAATAAGGGTAACGGCAGTACCCAAGGCCGTGGTGTCGGCAATAGCACAGTAAAAGCAGTCATGGTCATTGGTAGGGTAGGGGAGAGCCAGGGATAAAGCATAGTATTAATGTTTTCTTTTTGTTCTCTTTTTGGTTGCATTCTGGTTTATTTTTGCTAAAATGACAAAAAATTTAAAGCAGAGCGAGAAGCGACAACCCATGAGCGTATTAACTCGTCGACAACGAGAGATTTATAATTTTCTTTGCGACAACACCGACAGTTTTTTGCGTCCGCCCAGTCTGGATGAACTCTGTGCGGCGCTGGGCATGGCCTCGCGCGGCTCTTTGTACAAGCACATCATGGCGTTGATTAACGCGGGTCTGGTAGAGCCGTTTACCGGCAATAAACAAGGCGGTGTTCGCTTGACCGCTCAGACGCAGAGTGATGATGCTACTATTGAACAGGGCTTGCCCTTTGTCGGCTTAATTGCCGCCGGCAAGCCGATTGAAGCCTTGGCCACCCTCAGCTACATGACCGTACCGGATGCCCTGAAAACCGATAAGTCCTGCTATGTGTTGCAGGTTAAAGGCGACTCTATGATCGAGGCCGGTATTTTTGATGGCGACTGGGTGGTTATCGAGCAACGGGACTATGCCAGTAACGGGGAAATCGTGGTCGCCTTGATCGACAACTTTGAGGCCACCTTGAAATACCTTGAGCAGACCGCCGGGCAAGTGTTGCTGCTGCCCGCCAATGCCAACATGACAGCGCTGTCCTACCGTCCCGAGCAAGTTACCATTCAGGGCGTGTTGGTGGGGCAAATGCGCAGTTACCGATCACATTAAGTACCCACATTAAGTCTATTCTTATAACGAGGAGAACTACCATGCACCCTAAAATTCACATGCACGATCAAGTGTTCAACAAAGTTGACGACATAATGAAGCATTACAAAAGAACGCCGGTAGAACAGTTGCTGTACTTTATCAAGCACTTTATCAAGCACGCCTCGGTTGTTTGATGGCTGCGCTGACTCCTCCAGTGGCGGCGCTATCTTAACGTCGCCACCCCGCCTGGCATTTGTTGATCTGGAAACCACCGGTGCCAACGCCTTGGTGGATCGCATTACCGAGATTGGCGTGGTGCTGGTGGATGAACACGGCGTGCGGGAGTGGAGCCGGTTGCTGCAGCCGCAAACCCGGATCCCGGCCTTCATCGAACAATTAACCGGCATAACCAACGCCATGGTGGCGGATGCCCCGCGTTTTGAGGCGGTTGCCGAAGAACTGGCCGCGCTGTTACACGGCTATTTGTTTATTGCCCATAATGCCCGCTTTGATTACGGCTTTCTGAAGAACGAATTCAAACGCTCAGGGCTGACGTTTCGGCCGACGGTGTTGTGTACCGTCAAATTGTCCAGGGCGCTGTTTCCCCAGTACAAACATCACAATCTCGACAGCCTGATTGAACGCTACGGCCTGACCGTCACCGCCCGACACAGAGCGCTTGGCGATGCCCGACTTATTCATCAATTTTGGCAGCAGCTCCACTTAACACAGGCGGCCAGCCTTATCACCGATACCGTACAAAAACTGGTTGCACGCTCCAGCCTGCCGTCACATATTGATCGCAGGCTGATCGACGATCTGCCCGCGTCACCCGGCGTGTATCTGTTTTATGGTGAAAATGACTTACCCTTATATATCGGCAAAAGCACGAATATCAGACAGCGGGTATTATCACATTTCTCCGCCGATCACAGCCATGGCAAGGAAATGAGTTTATCGCAACAACTACGCCGTATCGACTGGATAGAAACGGCGGGTGAATGGGGTGCGCTGCTGAAAGAAGCCACCCTTATCAAGACCCTGCAGCCGATACATAATCGGCGTTTGCGCCGCAACAATGCCTTGTGCGCATGGCAACTGCAACAACAGGCCGACCATCTGCGTCCGGTGCTGGCGTGGGCGGACGACCTTGATTTTGGTGAGCAGGCTAACCTGCATGGCCTTTATCACAACCAACGCGATGCCCAAAAAGTGCTCCGCACCATGGCGGATCGACATCAGTTATGCTTAAGCGTAATAGGCCTCGAAAAGACCTCCAAGGGACGCCCTTGTTTTGCCCGCCAGTTAAAAAAATGTCAAGGTGCCTGTATCGGTGAAGAAAAACCGGTTGATCATGTCGCGCGACTGCTGATAGCGATGACTAAGCTTAAACTCGCCACGTGGCCCTATACCGGTGTGGTGGGTCTTCAGGAAGGTGATGAGTTACATGTTATTGATCACTGGTGTTACCTGGGTACCGCCAAAAATGAAGCAGAAGTACACGACTTGTTAAGCGCCAGTCGACCGGCCTTTGATCGGGGATACTTATATGATTCTGAGTAAAGCCCTGAAGAAACCTGTAAGATTAATACACCTTGAACGGGGCGATTCACATCTGTGATGGTATGAGTAATCGTCACGGCTCATACGCGTGTTCGGCTGAGTAATCTGGGGAGGGGGAATCGTGCTAATAAAATCGAACGTATGACTGACGAAAAAATAGCGGTTGCTGATTATGCAAAAGCGGTCATTCAAACTGAGCAAATTAAGGGATAGTCGACCGTCAAAAATCGACCCATAACAGCCTGTCGGCTATGATTTTACGCTTCCCTAAACCGGACATTCGTGACGTGTTGCAAACGACCTATTAGAGACCTTATGAACAGCTCAGTTTGTGGTAATAGGAAAAATCGCCTTTAGGCGATTCATTAATATGCCCTGTTGGCAGTGGAGTTAGTAGTTATACTTGTAACAGTGCAATATTTTCCTATTGTACCGCACGTTTTGACCTTGCCGTACACAAAGCTGTAAGGCGGATTCGCATTAGCAATCTGCCATTAACGGAATCTTGAACCTAATCCCCCGCACGGACTTTTCCGGGCGGTTTTTATTTCCGGTTACCTTTGATCTTGTGCGTTTATATTGGCGGTTCGCTATCGCAAAACCGTATATGCGCGAAATAGAGCAGTGGTTAATTATCAAACTCGGTGCTTTGGCTGCGTTTGTTATTGGAATTGTTACTCAAAAAACTGTCTATAAAAGTAGTCAAAAATTGAGAGATCGAAAATTCGTGACTCAAAATTGAACAAATCGTTATCGAATTACTCTAAGCCATTTAAGCGTTTTAAAGTGGGTAGTTATTTTTAATGCCGTGCAGAATAAATTCAGGATTACTATTATGGTGACCGGATGAGGTGGGACGAAATTTGACAATAACCAAGTATGAAAAACTATGGTTAGTAATTTGTGTATGACATACCTTAGATACAATGTTTTTCGTAAGATTGTGCTATCGTAATTTTAGATAAACATCCAGGTATTTCAACGTGTCAACCTGACAATTTTTAATATTGTGGTTTGTGATACAAAGTGCAGTTTTGGCGTATTGCCAACTTTCGCACTAATCCATACCCGAACCATCATGAGGTATTTGCAATGAAACATTTTGCACCGTTTGCTAGTATATTTTTATTAAAATTTATTGTTTTAACTTTTTGTTCACAAAATGTGGTCGCAAAAGAAAATACAGCCGCCTTGAATAAGAAAATTCACAAACAACATATATTATTCATAGGCGACTCTCACTCCGTTGGTATATTTGGACATGCTTTGACAAATCTTCTCAGGGATAATGCTTCTTTAGAGTCAAAATTAACGACAATAGCGAGTTGTGGAAGTTCTCCTAGTTGGTGGCTGGAAGGAAAGAGGACAGCATGTGGTTTTTGGCGAAAAGATTTCAATGGAAGTGAACAAAATAACATCAGAGGATTGACGCCAAATTTGATTGAGCTTATGAATACTGTTCAGCCAAAAACGGTCATTATTGCTCTTGGCTCAAACTTAGTACCTCTTAGTAAGAGTGCGCGTCTTGCAAGTACGGAAGCTATGATGAGTGAAGTTTCTAACAGGACTGATCAGTGCATATGGATAGGTCCACCAGATGCAAGAAAATTCAACGCCACAGAAATTAATGATGTTTATGTTCTTTTAAATCATTTATCTCATAAGTACGATTGCAAGTTGATTGACAGTCGTAAGTACACGCACTACCCAAAATCAGGCGGTGATGGTCTGCATTATGGTGGAAAGGAAGGAACTTTGATTGCCAAAGAATGGGCAAGCAATGTTTACTGGAATGAAATAAGACAAGTCCTTTAATTTAGTTAGCCATAACTCTTTTAACCTTTTTATCGCTACAGCCCAGTAAAATAGATGGTCATTGTTAAAAGACTTTTTAACGTAAGCGCTTAACCCCACCATCTAAAAATTTCTCAGGCGCTCAGGTATC
>JBAXXH010000190.1:0-6364 GCA_037127995.1 Methylococcaceae bacterium
CGCACACATATTGTTTTTTTAATGGATATTAATTATATGTGTTAAATATGGGTTAGCGACAGCGTAACCCGACAAATCGAAGGGTCTGTGTCGGGTTACGGCTAGCGCCTAACCCGACTACTACTACATAGATTATCATCATTTTTTTGTTAAAAAATTGTCAACTACTTTTTGGCTTCTATGAAGGATGCCTAAATTTCTTTTGCCAGCTTTTCTGCATAACCCGTGTAATTACGAGGTGTTAAGTTTAGTAAAATGGCTTTGGCATCAGCCGGAATTTCCAGCTTTTCAATAAACACCTGTAACTGTTCCGGTGTAATACGCTGACCACGGGTGAGCTCTTTCAATTTTTCGTAGGGCTTTTCTATACCATAACGACGCATTACCGTTTGTATGGGTTCTGCAAGCACTTCCCAATTAGCATTAAGATCGGCTTCAATAGCGTCTACATTGATTTCTAATTTTGAAATACCTTTTAAACTGGCTTGTATGGCGATACTGGTATGAGCGATACCGACACCGATATTTCTTAACACGGTGGAATCGGTTAAATCACGCTGCCATCTTGATACCGGTAATTTTTCTGCCAAAAATGAGAATAAAGCATTGGCTAACCCTAAATTGCCTTCCGAGTTTTCAAAATCAATCGGGTTAACTTTATGTGGCATGGTAGATGAGCCAATTTCACCGGCAATGGTTTTTTGTTTGAAATAGCCTAAAGAAATATAAGCCCAAATGTCCCGATCAAAATCCAGCAGAATGGTATTAAACCGTGACAAGGCGTGAAAAAATTCGGCAATATAATCATGCGGTTCAATCTGGATGGTGTAAGGATTTAATTGCAAGCCTAAAGATTCGACAAAGTTTTTGGCAAATTCAGCCCAATCAACATCAGGATAAGCGATGCAATGCGCATTATAATTACCCACAGCGCCATTTATTTTGCCTAATAAGGCGACCGCCTGAAGTTGTTGTTGTTGACGCAACATACGTGCGGCAACATTGGCAAATTCTTTGCCTACGGTAGTCGGTGTCGCTGATTGTCCGTGGGTGCGTGACAACATGGGTTGGCCAGCGTTTTCCAGAGCCAGTTTTTTAAGAGCGTCTATGCAATCGGTGATTTGCGCGACTATAACTTCACGACCTTCTTTTAGCATTAAGGCGTAAGACAGGTTATTAATATCTTCCGACGTGCAGGCAAAATGAATAAATTCACTGATTTTTTCCAGCTCAGGGCAGCCGGCAATTTTTTCTTTTAATAAATATTCAACGGCTTTAACATCGTGGTTGGTGGTTTTTTCGATGTCTTTGACACGCTGTGCATCGACCTCTGAAAAATCACTGACGATGCTGTTTAACAATTGTGTCGCCAAATCACTGAACGGGCTTACTTCGGTAATCAGGGGATGTTTTGCCAAGGCTTGCAGCCAGCGCACTTCAACCAATACGCGAAAACGAATCAGGCCGTATTCACTGAACACGGGGCGTAGTTTTTCTACTTTGTCGGCATAGCGACCGTCGATAGGGGAAATTGCGGTTAAAGCAAAGTTAGTCATGTTGTGTGTCCTGATGCTGTGTAATTTTCATTGTATTTGGATTCGATAATACCGCCGCCCAGGCAAATATCGCCGTCATAAAAAACGACCGATTGTCCCGGCGTAATGGCTCTTTGCGGTTGATCAAAACTGACTTTAATGCGGTCGATTACCAACGGTTCGACCCGGCAGGCCTGATCTGCCTGACGGTAGCGGGTTTTGGCGGTACAACGTAGCGATTCTGATAAGGATTTATTGTTACACCAATCCAGCTGACCGGCTTCCAGGGTATTATGTAACATAAGCGGATGATCGTGGCCTTGACCTACGATTAATATATTATTTTCAAGATCTTTATCCAGTACATACCACGGCTCATCGGGGGCATTTTTAACGCCGCCTATGCCCATTCCTTGGCGTTGCCCGAAGGTGTAATACATTAAGCCGGAATGTTTGCCAATGTAGCGGCCTTCCGGCGTGCGCATTTCACCCGGTTGGGTCGGCAGGTAGCGTTGCAGAAATTCGGTAAATTTACGCTCGCCGATAAAACAGATGCCCGTGCTGTCTTTTTTACGGCTATTGGCAAAACCGGCTTTATCTGCAAGTATCCGGATTTCCGGTTTGTGCAGATGCCCGATGGGAAACAGGGCTTTCGACAAGGCTTTTTGTCCCAGTGTATAAAGAAAATAGCTTTGTTCTTTATTCGGGTCGAGTCCCTTAAGTAAGTAAAATTCACCATTTTTTTCTGCAACACGCGCATAGTGTCCTGTCGCTATGTATTCTGCGCCCAAGTCTTCAATCGCATAATTTAGAAACGCTTTAAATTTGACGTGTTTGTTGCATAAAATATCGGGATTGGGTGTGCGGCCTGCTTTAAATTCAGACAGAAAAACTTCAAAGACTTCATCCCAGTATTCGGCGGCAAAATTGACGGTCTTGAGTTCTATGCCCAGTTTATCGCAGACTTGTTGCGCGTCTGCGAGGTCTTCCATGGCTGTGCAGTATTCCGTACCGTCATCTTCTTCCCAGTTTTTCATGAATAAACCGGTGACGTGATGACCCTGCTCCAGCAGCAGCAAGGCCGTTACCGAAGAATCAACGCCCCCCGACATACCAACGATTATGTTTTTACTCATGGTCAAGATCGAGAAATGATTTTATCAGGGATAAAGGATAGCGATGACCGCTCAAGTATTCGTCTACACTAAACAGTACCAAAGGGCTGCGTAATCGATGTTGCTGTGCGGCAATTTCGTTACGGGTAAACCAATGTGTTGCGACTATACCGTCATCCAGTAATTGATCTGGGTTATGGCTATGACACCTGCCGGAAAAGCAAACCCTAATAAAGGTGGGCAGCTTTGGATTTCTGCGCCAGAGCTGTATGGAAATAAAGTGCTCTGGCTCAAAATGCCAAGCCGTTTCTTCATTCACCTCACGCTTGACAGCGGCAATCAGGTCTTCATTTTCTTCAAAATGTCCGGCGGGTTGATTAAATTGCAGACCGTGTGGGGTTTTCTCTTCAACGAGCAAAAAGCGATTGTCCCTTTCGATAACCGCTGCAACGGTAACGTGTGGTTTCCAAACCATTGATGATTTCCGGTTTTTAATAAAAACTGATATGTTACTAGAGATTAGGAACTTATGTTGGTAAAAAAGGTTTATAAAGAGTAAAGTTAAAACTGAGGCGTGACAAGCAGGTTCGTGTGCCATGTCTTTTTTATTTAATTTGTTATGTGCCCAGACTTGAAATACACCAATATTGTCACTATTTTAGGTAATTAAAAGTATTTTTTTATTTGGTTATTATGCCCAATTTTGATCCGTTCAAATATAATGATGACGGCTTGGCTGTTCAGGAAGCCAAGCCCAAATTAAAAAGACCGCCCTTGTACAAAGTCATTTTATTAAATGATGATTTTACGCCCATGGATTTTGTAATTGAAATTTTGATGGATTTTTTTGCCATGTCTGAAGAAAAAGCAACTCAGGTTATGCTGCAAATACATACTCAAGGGGTGGGAGTATGTGGAACCTATACTAAAGATGTTGCTGAAACCAAAGTGTATATAGTCAACGATTATTCACGGGAACATCAACATCCGTTGATGTGCTCGATGGAAGAAGTGTAAATTTGGAGCGTTTATGTTAAGTAAAGAACTTGAAGTCACGTTAAATACCGCCTTTAAAAACGCACACGATAAACGTCACGAATTTATCACCGTTGAGCATTTATTACTGGCATTGTTGGATAACCGCTCCGCAGAAGCCATCATGAAAGCGTGTGGTTGCGATATTAAAACCTTACAGGTGCAATTGACTCAATTTATTGATGAAACGACATCGTTGATTCCTTTAGGCATTCAGCGAGAAACGCAGCCTACACTGGGATTTCAGAGAGTATTGCAAAGGGCTGTTTTTCACGTTCAGGCATCCGATAAAAAAGAAGTGACTGGTGCCAATTTATTCGTAGCCTTATTTAGTGAACAGGATTCTCACGCGGTCTACCTGTTGAATAAACAGGATGTATCACGCCTGGATGTGGTTAATTATCTGGCGCACGGGATTTCAAAAACCGATCAAGATCATGACGCACCAAGTGAGCGTACATCGGAAGCAGGCAATACGGATAGCGAAGCCGGCAGTCCCTTGGATAAATATACAACCAATCTTAATGAAGAAGCCTTGCAGGGTCGAATTGACCCGTTAATCGGCAGGGAGCTTGAGCTTGAACGAACCATTCAGACACTTTGCCGAAGGCGCAAAAATAATCCTTTATTGGTCGGCGAGGCAGGTGTTGGTAAAACCGCGATTGCTGAAGGTCTGGCAAAAAGAATCGTTGAAGAAAATGTCCCTGAAATTCTAATGAATAGTGTGATCTATTCACTGGATTTGGGCGCACTGGTTGCCGGTACCAAATATCGGGGCGACTTTGAAAAACGCCTTAAGTCCCTGATGAATCAGCTTAAAAAAGAACCGGATTCCATTCTGTTTATTGATGAAATTCATACCATCATCGGTGCAGGCTCTGCTTCTGGCGGGGTTATGGATGCCTCTAATTTGATTAAACCGGTCCTTGCTTCCGGTCAGTTACGCTGCATTGGTTCTACGACTTATCAGGAGTTTCGCGGTGTTTTTGAGAAAGACCACGCCTTGGCACGCCGATTTCAGAAAATAGATGTACTGGAGCCTTCCGTTGAAGATACGATTCTGATTTTAAAAGGACTTAAATCACGCTTTGAAGAACATCATAATGTTAGATATTCTGCTGAAGCCCTAAGGGTTGCCGCCGAATTATCGGATCGCTATATTACAGATCGACATTTGCCGGATAAAGCCATTGATGTTATTGATGAGGCGGGTGCAAAGCAGCGGATGACGGCGGAAGCGGATCGTAAACAGGATATCGATGTTGCCGAAATAGAGGATATCGTTTCAAAAATTGCCAGAATACCGGCGAGATCAGTATCTTCCAATGATATTGACAAGCTGGCTAATCTTGAAAAAAATCTTAAAATGCTGGTTTTTGGTCAGGATGAGGCCATTTCTGCCTTAGCTTCGGCGATAAAATTATCTCGTGCCGGCCTTCGGGATTCACAGAAGACTATCGGTTCCTTTATATTCGCAGGGCCTACCGGTGTTGGTAAAACAGAAGTGACCCGTCAGCTTGCCAAAGTATTGGGTGTTGAGCTGATTCGTTTTGATATGTCTGAATACATGGAACGTCACACCGTTTCAAGATTAATTGGTGCGCCTCCAGGTTATGTCGGCTTTGATCAGGGCGGGTTGCTAACCGAACAGGTTACCAAGCATCCTCATGCCGTGTTATTGCTTGATGAATTGGAAAAAGCGCATCCCGATGTATTTAATCTGTTATTACAAGTCATGGATCACGGCTCATTGACCGACAATAATGGACGCAAAGCTGATTTTCGCAACATTATTTTGGTAATGACGACCAATGCCGGTGCAGAAGAGGGTAGCCGTGCCTCCATAGGTTTCACTCAGCAGAGTCATGAAACTGATAGCTTAAAAGTCATCGAGAAAGGCTTTTCACCTGAATTTCGCAACCGTTTGGATGCCATTATTCAATTTAAGCCGCTGGATATTTCAATTGTCGGGCATGTGGTAGATAAATTTATCTTTGAATTAGAAGGGTTGCTTGCCGATAAGCATGTAACGCTAACGTTAGATGCCGAGGCTCGTTTGTGGTTGGCTGAGCATGGGTGTGATCCAAAAATGGGGGCAAGACCGATGGCGCGATTAATTCAGGAAAAAATCAAGAAACCTCTGGCTAATGACTTGCTGTTTGGCAAGCTCGCGCACGGCGGTCATGTCAGAATTTATGTGGAAAATGATGAAATGGCTTTTGCTATAGAAAGCGATGAGTTAATCGTTTCTGAAGCCAATTCTTAAGAGAGCGTTCGAGTCGTAAACAGGCCATTTAAAAGCTTGCGCTATCCTGTTGGTTAATGCGGATTACACCTCGATCGGGATTGGGGTGACCCCATAAACTGACGGGATTAGCGCATACGGAACGTGATACGGCCTTTACTTAAATCGTAAGGCGTCATTTCAACTTTAACGCTATCGCCTGTTAGAATACGGATATAATGTTTACGCATTTTTCCGGAAATGTGTGCAGTCACAACGTGACCATTCTCCAGTTCGACACGGAACATGGTATTAGGAAGGGTATCAATCACCTTACCTTCCATTTCAATTTGATCTTCTTTAGCCATTTGTATTAGTCTCAGCAATTTAAACCGAAAATTATAGCACAAGCTGATTTCTAACAACAGAAGAGTGTGGGTATTTGTTTTTTTTAG
>JBAXXH010000191.1:0-6307 GCA_037127995.1 Methylococcaceae bacterium
ACTAATACGCTCATAGATTGTCTCCAAAAATATTGAAAAAGCAAAAGGTTATGGAATTTTTTATTAGCCACTGCTTCAGTGCCAAGTGCATATTCTACACTGAATTAGTTGGTAATTGTCCAGTGCTGTTATAATAAATGTTGTTTTTAACTTGCTTTTCTGTCAACTTTAGCCATAATTTGTAATCAATGGATTACAAATTATGGCTACTTTGGATTTCCAGGATTGCTTTAAAGTTGGGCGGTAAAGTCTTACTGCCAGCTTCATATAAAATATAGATCTTGTCGAGGAGGTTTTCTGTGGCAAAAAACAAACATATAACTGAACCGGATATATTCGGTTTTCAAGTACGTATCGTAAGACGCGGCAAAGAAAGCAGCCGTTATTTCTCCCATAAATTGTGGGGCAACAAAAACAAGTCCTTAAATGCGGCCATTACCTGGCGAGACCAGATGTTGATCGTTTTAAAAGGCAGTAAGACCCGCTTTCTCAAACCGCCCAAAAATAAAACGACTACCGGCGTTACCGGCGTCTCCAGAACCATCAAATATGACCATAGAAAAGATAAAAATTATCTGTGTTATACGGTTTTTTGGGTTTGCAACGGTAAATCCAGAAATAAAACTTTTCAGGTGGGCAATGTAGAGAAAGTCACTGCTGATGATGAACTGCATGCGTTTCGCACCGCCAAGCTGTTCAGAATTTGTTATGAAGTTTCAATTGATAACGATATTGAATTTTTTGATGACAAATTTGTTGGCTGGAAAAAAACACGGCTTTATGATGACGAGAATTTAAACGCAGTGTTGTAAGTGACTTTTAGGTTTAACTTAACTGCGCTTGTCAGGTAAGTTTAGCTAACAGGGAAATAACAAAGCAGGGTCGTTAAACAGGCTTGGAAAATCCTGTTTATTGACGTGCTTTTAGCTGCTCGATAATTCCGTCCAGTTCGTCCAGGCTGGAATAGGCAATGACTAATTTTCCTGAGCCGTTTTCTTTATGATCGATGGTAACTTTAGCGCCCAACTTTGCCGTTAAATCATCCTGCAAACGCAAGGTATCATTATCAACGACCTTAACTTTGTGGATTTTTGGCTCGGCGTGGCTTTCTTTAACCAATCGTTCCGTCGTTCTTACCGTTAGACCCTCTTTAACCACTTTATTGGCCAGGGCTACTTGCTTAAGTCCGTCCAAGGATAACAGTGCTCTTGCATGCCCCATTTCCAATTGATTGGTCAGCAGTAATTTTTTTACATCAGGATGTAAGTCCATTAGGCGCAATAAATTGGTAACGGTTGTTCGAGACTTGCCAATAGCTTCGGCTATATGCTGATGCGTCATTTCAAACTCATCAAGCAAGCGTTTCAACGCTTCGGCTTCTTCCAATGGGTTAAGGTCTTCGCGTTGAATATTTTCAATCAGCGCGATAGCCATGGCTGCCCGGTCATCGATTTCTTTAATGACTACCGGCACTTCGGTAAGCCCTGCCATCTGTGCGGCTCGCCAGCGACGCTCTCCTGCCACTATTTCGTATTTTTCATAGGCAATCAGGCGCACCACGATAGGCTGAATGATGCCTTGCGCCTTGATGGAATCCGCCAGTTCCTGTAATTTTTCAGGATTGATATCCTGGCGCGGTTGATACTTGCCCCGCTGCAAATATTCTATGTGCAGCGTTTGCAGATGATGCTTTTCCTCTTTAGCAGAAACATCGCCCAATAAGGCATCAAGACCCCGACCTAATCCGCGTTTGTTTGAAGACATTTTTTCTCTTTAATTAATTAACCTGCGAGGAAAATAGCGCAAAGCCCCGCTATATTTTATTGGAAGTTATTTATTGTTTTAAACAAATCAGCTTAATTCAAAGTCGGCGAACCATCGCTTCAAATTCATCAATCAATTTTTTTAAATCTTCAGCTTCTTGTACCAGATTAAGGTTTTCTTGTTGAAGGGTTTCGATTAGCGCAATCGCTAGTGCTTCTCGCTCATCCCTTTCTTTAAGAACCGCAGGCAGTTCTTGTAAACCCGCTAACCGTCCTGCATGCCAACTGTCTTCAATAGCGATAATCTCGGCGTTGTTTTCGGCAATTTTTTGCGCGACAACAAACTCAAAGGTATCCGGCATTGTTACAACAGAGGCTACTACCTGTAATTCATCCGCATCTGTAGCAACGGATGACAGATGACTACTCTTCTGAAGGGTTTTAATCGGCAATGGTTGTTTTTCTTCCGGAGAAGAAGCATTATCCAACAAAGCTTCAAGCCCCCGACCCAGTCCACGTTTTTTTATACTCATGCCTTATCTTTTCTGATCATTTCACCCGCCAAAGCAATATAGGCGATAGTTCCCCGTGATGATTTATCATACATTAGCGCGGGTAAACCATGACTTGGCGCTTCCGCTAAACGAATATTTCTTGGAATACAGGTTCTAAATACCTTATCCCCAAAATACCGGATCAGTTGCTCGGAAACGTCTTTGGTCAGACGGTTTCTATCGTCATACATGGTTCTTAAAATACCTTCCAGATGTAAATCCGGATTGACGGAATTTTGAATGTTGTGCAGCGTACTCATCAGTGCCGACAAGCCTTCCAGTGCGTAGTACTCGCATTGCATCGGAATCAACAAACTGTCTGCTGCCACCATTGCATTTAAAGTCAGCATATTTAAAGACGGCGGACAATCTATCAGAATATAATCGTAATCTGATTTTATCGGCTTTAATGCATCTGCAAGTCGCAGTTCTTTGCGATCGGCATGAATTAATTTTACCTCGGCGGCCGTCAGGTCTGCATTACCGGGGATCACCGAAAAGCCGATGGTTGGCACATAAATAACAGCTTCTGCCGCAGGCACATCTTCCATTAACAAATCATAACTGGAATATTTAACGTCCTGTTTATCTACGCCACAGCCCATTGCTGCATTGCCTTGCGGATCAAGATCAACCAACAACACCCGACGCTTGGCAGCCGCTAAAGATGCCGCCAAATTCACACAGGTTGTCGTTTTTCCTACGCCACCTTTTTGGTTGGATATGGCTATTATTTTTCCCACTAACTTACCTCGGATTCTTTAATCAATTGTAACTACTCAGCAGCATGCTGACTTTATAATAGAACACGGATGACACTGATTAGACAGATTTAAACGGATTTTATGTTCTTTCTGTCATTCGTAAATAATTTTCTCTTGAATTGCGGCTTTTTACCGAAATTAAAAAGTAATCCAACCTCGATTTCAAGTTGCCTTGAGATAATTGATCAATTGCAACTCATGTTCTTTCGCTAATGTTTCTGAGGCTTTCAATTCAATAATTACACGATTATTTACTATTAAGTCTGCAAAATATTCACCAATAATTTGCCCGTTATAAAATACTTTTATCTGTTTCTGTTTTTTACAATAGAAACCCATTGCGATTAATTCCAGAAACAAGGCATTTTGATAAACTTTCTCTAAAAAGCCGAAACCAAGCTCGTTATACACTTTAATAAAATGCTTTAATAAGCTTATCTGTAATATCTTCATGAAGAAGCTCCATTTTATCAGTGTTCATCAGTCAAATCCGTGTCATCTGTGTTCTATTGTTATAACTATTGAGTAGTCATAACAACTGTATTCTAACCAGACATCTTTCTGCGGTTATTCCTGGAACGTTGACAGGGATCAGCGTTGTTAAGGCTGATTCCAGTTCCGGGACATCAGGTGCTTGTCCTTTCATTGCCAACAACACGCCATCCTTGTTAAGCAAGTGCGCGGTTAATTGCACTATATCAGATAAACCGGCAAACGCCCGGGTAATGGCCGTATCAAAACCTTTTTCAGGGTGATATTGTTCCACACGCTTATGACAGACACTTACATTACCAAGCTTTAAATCGATTATTGCCTGCTGTACAAAGCGCGTTTTCTTGGCATTACTATCCAATAAGATAAACTCGATATCAGGTAAGTAAATCGCCAGCGGAATACCCGGCAAGCCAGCGCCCGTACCTATATCAATCACCCGTTTGCCTTCAATAAAGGGCACAATTGCCAGACTATCCAGTAAATGCAGGCGCACCATAGCTTCCCTGTCTCTTATGGCGGTCAGATTATAAGCTTTATTCCATTTTTCAAGCAGTTTTATAAAGCCCAGCAGTTGCTCTACCTTGTCTTCATCAATCGACAGATTAAGCGATTCAAGACCGAAAACCAAAATTTTTCGACACGTTTCCATTAGGCGCTTTTCTTTTTTAAATAAACCAACAACAGGGAAATGGCTGCGGGAGTCATGCCCGGGATCCGTGACGCTTGGCCTAACGTTTCCGGGCGCTGCGCTTTAAGTTTTTGGCTCACTTCGTTGGACAATCCGGGTACACCCGTATAATCAAGGGCATCCGGGAGTCGTAAATGATCGTAACGCAGTGCCTTGTCAATGTCAGTTTGTTGTCTGACGATATAGCCTGCATATTTAGCCTGAATTTCAACTTGCTCACCGACCTGCTCGGTAATCGCCTCGCCGCCTTCCAAAAATGACAGCAACCGCTCTACATCCACTTCGGGTCGTCGCAGTAATTCCATCAAACTGGCTTCTTTTAGCAACGGCTTGCCCCAGATTTCTGCAACCTGCAAAGCTTCTTCAGTGTCTGCCCTGACCCATTTCTTTTTTAAGTCATCCTGCAAGCCGGAAATGGCAGCACGTTTAATCTCAAAAGCTTGCCAACGCTCATCATCAACCAAGCCCAATTCACGGCCTTTTTCGGTTAAGCGCAAATCGGCATTATCTTCCCGTAACAATAAACGGTATTCGGCACGACTGGTAAACATACGATACGGTTCTTGCGTACCACGGGTAATCAGATCATCAATCATTACGCCGATATAAGCTTCATCACGACCAGGACACCAGCTTTCCAAACCCATAACCAAACGCGCTGCGTTGAGTCCCGCAATCAAACCTTGCGCGGCAGCTTCTTCATAACCTGTGGTGCCATTCACTTGCCCTGCAAAAAACAAGGCATCCATGTGTTTGGTTTCCAGCGACATTTTTAAATCCCGAGGATCAAAAAAGTCATATTCAATGGCATAGCCAGGACGGATGATTTCGGCATTTTCAAAACCCGACATGGAGCGCACAAATTCATATTGAACATCAAACGGCAAACTGGTAGAAATGCCGTTTGGATAAATCTCATTGGTATCCAGGCCTTCCGGTTCGACAAAAATCTGGTGCGACTCCCGGTCGGCAAAACGGACAACTTTATCTTCAATCGACGGACAATATCGCGGCCCAATGCCCTCAATAATACCCGAATAAAGTGGGGATCTATCCAGACCGGCACGGATAATATCGTGGGTTTGATTGTTGGTGCGAGTGATATGACAAGGTATTTGTCTGGGATGCTGTTCACGCCTGCCCATAAAAGAAAATACGGGGACAGGACTATCGCCGTGCTGTTCTTCCAACTTGCTAAAATCGATAGTCCGTCCATCAATACGTGGCGGCGTTCCGGTTTTTAAACGGTCAATGCGAAACGGTAATTCACGTAACCGGTCAGCCAACGCAATAGAGGCCGGGTCTCCGGCGCGGCCACCGCTATAATTTTCCAGGCCGATATGGATTTTTCCGCCCAAAAACGTGCCGGTTGTCAACACCACGGCTTTCGCCATGAAATTTAAGCCCATTTGGGTTTTAACACCGACCACTTTATTGCCGACCACAATCAAATCGGCGACCGTTTGCTGGAATAATGCCAGATTAGGCTGGTTTTCCAGTGTGCTTCTGACCGCCTGCTTATACAGCATACGATCCGCCTGAGCGCGGGTCGCCCTGACCGCCGGGCCTTTGCTGGCATTTAATGTACGAAACTGAATGCCGCCAAGATCAATGGCCTTCGCCATAATCCCGCCCAAGGCATCAATCTCTTTAACCAGATGGCCTTTGCCTATCCCGCCAATCGCGGGATTACAGCTCATTTGCCCCAAGGTCTCTATGTTTTGCGTCAACAATAATGTTTTCGCCCCACAGCGAGCGGCCGCCAAAGCGGCTTCGGTACCGGCATGACCTCCGCCCACCACAATCACGTCAAAATCTTTTTTGAATTTCACAAGCTTTTTTTACTCAGAGTCGCTATATTAATGCACGTTCAGTTAGACGTACTTTTGACTATTATAAGAGGTAAACCATGAAACAACGTAACAATCCTGACAAAATAGATTATGCACCCATTCAAAACCCGGTTGCCAAGTTCGCACGCCAGTTTAATAAGGCGCATGTCTTTGAAGATAAAAACAAATACCATCGCAATGCAAAGCACAG
>JBAXXH010000192.1:0-6284 GCA_037127995.1 Methylococcaceae bacterium
CGCATGGTATTCAAAGTGGGGTCGACTTAAAATCCTAGAGATCTGGGTGTCTGAGATTACGAAGAAGCCTTAAGAAATGCCGACTCCCAAAACGAATTGCGCTTGCAGATAAAATTGGCTAGCGGTGAAGACCATTCGCTCGGTGAACTTTCGTTGAAATCAACAGATGACGTAAATTACTAGCCCAGGGTACATATATAGAGCCCTGAATTAATTAAGAACGTAGGGCGTGCCGTGCGCGCCTTAATTTTCAAGGCGCGCACGGCACGCCAACAGAAAATAATGTCGCTTAATCAACGAAAGTCTCTATAACATTTCCAAGCGCCGTTAAGTCCATAGATACCCCAACGATGCCGGTCGGGGCTTGCAACCCCGACTGAATTAATTAAGTACGTAGGGCGTGCCGTGCGCGCCTTAATTTCGAAACGTTTTAAGACTTCAATAGCTTTGAAACGTGAGTGACGGGGTTGCAAACCCCGTCACGCTTCACCCTCTCCGGTCACTGTAAAATTCAGAGCCCGATATGATTGGCTTTGCCGTGCCCAACTCCGTTGTCTACTGGTGGGCTTAATACAGGTGGTGGCATCAATTGTGGCAGCACAATTATCAATTGTTGTGGTAGCCTCCACATGGCCCCTGTCGCCGGATCGATAAAAAAACCCACTATATTGAGAATATTACCCCAATACCAGCCATTAAGACGGCTAACCAGCCGATAGCCTTGGTTCCAATAGCCGGGTTTGGAAAAGTGAACAATATAATCTGCATTGGCAAAATAACCCCCGCCGCTTTCCAGAATAATGATGGCGGGCGTTTGCCCGCGTGCCATTTCGACATCGTTTTTGTTTTTAATCACAAATTCCGCAGGGCCCGTCGCGTTGTCGATAAACACCGGCCAGGCGGAATTGCTCACCAGACTGGCACAGCCCGGTAAGACACATATCATCAGAACCATCAATAACCTGTTCATAAACCTATCTCCGTGGATTGGGGTTATCCCATTTATAACGGTCCATACTATCCTGGTTGTTATATTCCTTAAATGGCTGATCCAGCTTATAGCCTTTATGCTGTTTATCCGGATTGCTGTAAACCCCCAAACTTTCCTTGCCATCGGCGTCCGGATGGATACTGTTGTCCCGCATAAATTCCTGACTGAGCGCCTGTGCATCCGGTGGTGAACTAATAATATGCGGCTTGATGATAATGACCAATTCGGTACGGGTACGAGTTTGCACTTCCTCACGGAAAAAGAAGCCTAATAAAGGTACATCGCCTAAAAAAGGGGTTTTCATTTGCAGATTTTCGGCCCCTTCAGAAATCAGTCCGCCAACCGCCACGGCGGTACTGTCTTTAGCAATTACAGAACCGCTGAAGGATTTTTCAGCCACGGTATTGATTTTTTGGGGAGTAAGTGAAGCTCCACCTATCAAGCTGCCAGTATTAGGAACCAGTATCGTCGCACCGTCTGGGACTACGTCCGATTGCTCCACTACAATTTGCACGCTGACAGTATTATCGGCATTGATATTGGGCGTCAGCAGCAAGGTTTGGCCGATCCGGTAAGTGGTATAGATAGGCGTCGGTTGCTGGACTATGGCTTGAGTGCTAAGCGCAGTGCCCGTACCCGTAGTGGTGGAGCCTGGCGTATAGCCGGTAAGAATGGGTATTTCAGAACCGACAAAAAAACGGCTGACTTCCTGATTGGAGGTTAATAATAAGGGCGTCGCCAGTTGCGTCACCCTGTTTTCTTTTTCGGCCAATTGCAACCTCGCTTCAAAGTTATTGCTGACGACCGTCGCCAATAATGCCGGCCCAAATGCGGCACCACTGGTGCTTATTATCGGAGGGGCAAGGCCACCTGCCGCTACATCAAAACTTCCACTGTGTATTTTAAAATCAAACAGGGAATTGAACCCGTCCGATAAATTGATTTGCAAGACCTTGACTTCCATTAACAACATGGAACTTTGCACATCCAAGCGGGTAGCTATTTTTTTGATTTCGTTCATGGCATCCAGATCACGGGTACGAACCATGACGCGGTTTTGATGCTTGATAACCCCCACATAAATAGCCGCCTGATGGCGAATACTGGAGTCAACCAGATCCTGGCTTTCATCTGCGTTTCCGGTCAGCGCATTAGCCAGGCTACCGCCTTTGCCGTCACCGTTTAATTTATCCAATACGTTGGTCAGTGATTTTAGCTGTTCATCGAGTGTTTGCAGGTTTTGATTGCCTTGCAGACCTTGATTACCTTGCATTCCCTGCATTCCTTGATTGCCTTGCATTCCTCCATAGCTGCCAACACCCCCGCCAGCGCCACCAACGGCTCCGCCACCGCCACCAACGCCCCCGCCAGCGCCAGCGCCACCAACACCTCCGCCAGCCCCGCCAGTTCCACCGCCAGTGCCGCCAGTACTGCCACCAATATTGGTATTTATCTTTGCCCGGCGATCAACCAGATCAAACCGCTGAAACCGTTGTTGCAATTCTGTTATAATTTGCTGTTGATTGTTTCCATAACTTATTCTTACCCGGCTCGAAAACAGGTTTTGTATTGAATCTGCCAAATCCAGCGCATTCTTGGCGTTTTTCATGGTAAAAATTTCGGATTCTTCTTTTCTAAACTCCACCTTCTCCAGCCGGTACTCCTTGACCGTGTAAATACGCACGATATTAGAATCCGGGTCGCGCTGATACCAGAGGTTATAGGTTTTTGAGAGCGCATCGATAACTTCCATAGGCGTCACCTGACGTAAAAACATGGTGACGTGAATATCCGCAGCTTCTTTTGACGCGATGATATTAAGATTGGATTGGTCGGCTAAAATTTTTAAAGCATCGCCGACGGTGACATCACGAAAGTCAATTTGCTCAATGTATTGTCCGGAGCGTGCCTTGGAGGCGGCATCAGAAAACGTGGGCAGTATCATTAATAATAAAAACAGCGATACCATGATAAAACGAAACATAAAAAACAGGTTGCGCATAATTTAGTTGATTTTTTGGTAAAGATGCACACCATGTGTCTCTACGTTTAATGGGTTTCGGGATAGTGGCAGTAAAAAACCTAACAGCATCACCTTAGAACAATGATAGTGTTGGTAGTTAGCATCATAATTTTTACATAATGTTTTTGAATATCCAGAACCTGTATGTCAATGACCTGGTCTTTATCAAGAAAACTAATTTTGTCACCGGTATAAACCATTTCTGTTTTATCGTTAATACGCAACATGGCAGAACTTTTATCTTTGCTGCCACCCCAAATACTGGCTAGCAGCGCTATTTTAGGTAAATCGGGCGCAGCAGAAACCTGGCCATTTGCCACCGTACCGCCTTTATTTTTAGTGACCTGACTCAAGGCATCCCTGAAGCTTTTATTCATAAGCGTCGGGTCTTTTAACTCACCGTTGTTTGCGCAGCACTTGCCAGGCGGTGGGGGCGCGTTTTTGACAGTCGGCACGGTCTGGCCTTCAGTGCCTTGCCCCGCTTTTTCAGTGTTTATAGTTTCCACCGTCAATTGAGCGGGCGGTGTGGCCGGCAATGCTGTTGACTTAGCGCTTTCGCCCTCGGGAGAGGGCTTTTCCAAACTTGAATCAACAACTTGGGTGAGTGCAGGTGGCGACTGTTCAGCAAACAACGCGGAGCCATACAAAAGCAATAGCAGAGCCAGTTTAACAGGCTGTCGTCTCATTTAGGGCTTTCTCCAGCCACTGCGAACAGTGCCCCGAAAAAGGCGGCATAAACCAAGCCGACGCAGGCCGTCATGGTCGGTGGAATCAGGCCAACCCGTGTGGCGATGGCTTTTTTCAACAGTTCATTAGGGTAGTCAATCATTTCCGGCAAAATAGCATCCAGTGTCCCCGGGTTTTCTCCAACCCGCATCATTTGTAAAAAAGTGGTTTATATACTCATTCTTCAAGTTTTTAATTCTTGATTTCGGGAAGTTAGTTAAATAAAACATTAGGCGTAGGCCGGAATAAGGCCACCCAAGCGTAGCGCGTGGTGGCGTTTCCGGCACACTCGTACCGGATGCCGGAAACGCTCAACTCGCTTGCGCTCGAAAAGCCTTATTCCGGCCTACGCTGTCTCGATAATGGGGCGTGACGGGGCTTGCAACCCCGTCACTCACTTTTTGAAAGGGATTGAAGCCTTCAAACGTTTCGGTCGGGGTTGCAAACCCCGGCCGGCATCGTCGGCATCCCAGATACCGACACCGCAAGCCTTACATTTTCTGCTCTTTCAGTCCGTTATAGAAATTCGAGATACTCGAACCCGTCCCCTCAAACATCATCGACGAAGGGCCATAGACGATGCCGACCAGTTTGGCAGCGACCAGGCCCTCATCACCTTGAGCATGTGATGCGTCCACGTCGAAAGCCGCCAGGTAACGGGAATAAGCCAAATGCGGCTGGGCTGTCGGTGTGGCCGCGAACACCACCGGTGCCTGGGCCATGGTCTTGCCAATCGCCGAATTAAGCGAACCGATGCCCAGCACGATGATGGCATGGCCCGCTGGGATTTTATAACCCAACATATTGCCAATGGTCCCACCATAGTTTGCAGTGTTGGTAGCTGCAGGACAAACATTGGGGACATTATACGGTGTTACATTATGACAAATATGCGTGAACATGCCGTCTTGTGTAGTCACAAACCCAGCAACTTGCGGTACACCAGCTCCGGCAGCCAAAGCAGTGTTAGCGCCAACAGAGAAAGCCGGGTCAAAGGTGACGTTTATTTCGGTGTTGGGTACTCCGTTCACCGTATTGACAGCCTTACCGTCGGTATTGTAGGTAACGCTTGTATGGGGGGATGTCACCACCTTTTTGATGCGGGAGCCGGGTGCCAGCAGTGACGCAACAATATTACCCACATTATTAGCTTTAACAGGAGCTGCACCTGCAGTTGCGCCAGCGGCAGCTTGAACCGGCCCCCAGTTCATAAGGTCACTACTAGGAGCAGCAATGGTACCTCCACTTTTAGTAGGCGTTTGAATAAAATCATCGAGCGTGGTGTCAATAGCACCGGCCGCATCAGCCAACAGATCCAAGTTGTCCGGATAGGCATTAAACTGCGTCTGATACATCGCCAACGAGTTGTAGACTTCGGCGGTGCTCGCGGCTCCGGTGGAAGTGGCGGCCTTTTCCAGAAAGCCGCCCACGTAGGGTATCATCAGACTGGCTAAAGCAATCAGAATCAACAGTACGACGGATAATTCGATTAAGGTCATGCCGGCCTGGCGGACGGCGGTTTTTATGGATAAAGCGTTCATTGTTCGCACCTTCATTTGTTAAATAGAGTTTATACCTGGGGCCGCTGCCGTTGTCGTGGTTTTAAATACCGTTAAAGCCGTTATGTTCATTACTTGACTTGCCAATTTTTGCATTTGCGGAAAGATTGCTTCAAAATTTGGAACTGTCATCTGTCTGTAATTTGCCAAGCATGGAGCCGATATACAGTGCCATTAAGTTAAGCGGTTTAGGTGGATAGCCCCAAACCCCGAACCGGGAGCGCCATGTTAGCCGCCCATTCCCCAAAAAACAGGGAAAAGTGTTGTAATTGCGCTCATAAAATTATATTTATTTTCAATTAGTTGAAATGAGCGCATTGAGAGCGGACTTTTAGTGTGGGCATGTTGAACCGATAAGCTGTAAAAAACTAATAAAAAAACCTACGCTGTATATTGTGAATCAATTAGACTGGAGATGGCAAACCCAAATCAGATAATTTGAATCTTTCAAAAAACCCAACTTATTAATTAAGCATAATTAATGCCAGAAATATTAATATCATGTTAATCAGCAGGTTGTGTTTTATGTCGTTAAATAAATTAATTAAACTATGTTATATGCCATGATTTTAATAGGTGATATGACACACTTTTTCATGATGCAGCAGATATTGTGTAGGCATATTTTCTCCGAACACCTTAAAACTTTCATTTAAGGGGGCAAGTGCTGCGGCATTAGCCCCCCTCTTTTTTTTGGGTTCATGCTCCGGCGACTCCTTTCATTCCCGCACCGAAGTACTTGAACCGGGCAGCCGCGTAGCCGCAGTCGGGTTAGCGACAGCGTAACCCGACAAACCGAAGTGTCTGTGTCAGGTTACGGCTAGCGCCTAACCCGACTACAAAGATTATACAGATAACATCCCTTAAAGGGATGGTATCCAATGTCGTTAAGTTAAGCGCCTCTTGGGAAGATAAACCGTTGGCTGAGCGGAGCCGAAGCCGGCAAAATCGCTTCGACTTCGCTCAGCGAACGGCTTAAGGCAGT
>JBAXXH010000193.1:0-6244 GCA_037127995.1 Methylococcaceae bacterium
ACCATCCAACCCCGTGGAGGATTGGATGGTTTATGTTAAGTGTTCCGGTTGTGCGGGTAGGTTTTTTGAATTAGATAAAATCAATCGAGTCTGGCCCTTTTGATTGCTTTTGATTGCGTTCAAAGAGCTGGTACGTTCGTCCAGAGAGCTGGTACGTCCGTCCAGAGAGCTGGTACGCCCGTCCAGAGAGCTGGTACGCCCGTCCAGAGAGCTGGTACGTCCGTCCAGAGAGCTGGTACGTCCGTTCAAATAGCTGGTACGCCCGTCCGGAGAGTCTGTACGTCCGATCAGAGAGCCTGGATTTGCCAATGCAAGTCGTTCGGCGTGACGGGGTTTGCAACCCCGTTACTCACGTTTTACCCTGCCTGAACTAAACAGCTAACCATGCCTAACGCAAACTTTTTGACTAACGGTAAATACCAAACGTTTGGGGCGGGGTTGCAAACCCCGCCCCGCGTTCGCATTAAATAGTGGTCCGCATTAAATAGTGGTCTGTCCCCTATTGTTCGCCCTATTGTTCGCCTATTGTTCCGTGGTCTGTCCCCTATTGTTCCATTGATTTATTATTTTGATTTATTTCTCCATTTTTTTAAATATGTTCGCATATTTTTCTGGTTCTGCATCGGCCATGCTTTTCCATGCTTGATAGGCTTCCGGATAGTTTCCTTCGTGCAGTTTTTTTAGGGTTTTAATGGTACGCACGGCATCATCAGGGCGATTATTTAACGCATAAACAAACGCCATGCGCATTAACACTGGCGGATAGCCAAAGCGTTTGGTTGTATGATCCATAAAAGCAATGTCTTGGGGCGACATGCCGGCATGAGCTTTCGTTTTGGCAAAGTGAAAATAATCGTAAAACTGGGGAAACAACGTAAAAGCGGGTGGGGCAGTTGAACCTTCGTCAGCTTTTAACCCCAGGTTTTCCCATCCAAAAGCACGAAAATCCAGCACTAAACGCCGATAATCAGTAGCAACGCCTACCAGACCTAACGCCATCACCAAAGACAGCGCAAGCAGATAACCTCGAGAGACCTTAATTGCTTTTGTTCCTAACTGCTCCTGATGAACCATACCCAATAAAAAAGCCGTGGGGATTAGCACATAGGCATACCACAAGGGATATTCAACCAAGCTATGGACTAACACCGCACTAAAAAACAGCGTCGCAAAGCCGATTTCTTTCGATAATGGTTTGTGTTGGTCAGGACGTAAACAACATAGGTACAACCAATAGCCCAAGGTCGCAACAATCGTAATCGTAACCGGCCAGCCCAATTCGGCGGCAAAATTTAATACTATATTATGGGCATGTCGGGAATAAAGACTGGGTGCAAAATCAGCGGCGATTTTTACCTGCTGTGATCCAAATTCATACCAACCTGCGCCGAACCAAGGATTTGTAAGGCTGATCTCTAAAGCCTGTTGCAGCAATACCAAGCGCACGAAACCTGATCTGATATGCTCCGCTGCGGAGGTTGTAATCCCCAAGCCGGTTAATGAAGGCAATGCCAGCACACCGCAAAAATAGCCGGTAACCAGCACAACCAGTAACGCTACCGGGATTGGCTTAAAAGTCATGTGGTTACGCCAAAACCCAATAAACAAGGCAAACAGCGGGATAATAAGCCAGCCGATTCTGGATTGAGTTAGCACCAAACCCCATAACAGCAGTAAAGCCAATAAGATGGCAATACCCGAACGCAATTTATCACTTTGAAACAGCCACCAGACTGAGGCGATTGCCAGACAAAATAACAACGCAAGATGATTCGGCTGGCCGAGATTGGCATAAGGCCTTATGGCGATGTCATGCGGCATCGGCATCACAAAAGGCAGCAGCAGCGCTTCTTTACCGACTAATTGCGTGGTCGCCAAAGCCACGGAAATAAGTCCGGCAAGCAGGTGCGCCCAAGCTAATGCGGCACAAAGTCCTTGGGCACCTTGCGGCTGGGCGCTGATGGTAGCGCCAAGGATTATGGCGACTAGGGTGACAAGTAAATAAACGATGGGTAAAACAGCATCCCAACTGACGGTTAATAAGCCAAGCCCTGTTTGGATGATGATTACCAGCGCCAAGCCTAACGGAATGATTGCCAACCAAGGCAGCAGAACCGGACTGGTGTTTTGTTTTGCCAATAAGGCAAGCATGATGACAACCATAAAAAAGGCTAACCATTCGTTATAAAACGATAGATAGGGGTGCATGTGATAAGGCAATAGATAAGCCAGTATCAGGCAGCTTGCCAAGGTCAATAAAACGGAGGGATTGATAGGGGTACCGACCATGTTCATCCCATTTTGAAGCGACAAAAAACCATTGCCGGACTGATTTTGCAACGACGCGTGACTCATGTTTTGTAAACGCGTTAATCACGATTGGTAACTGGTTAAGGGCTTTATACGTTTGGGGCGGGGTTGCAAACCCCGCCCCGCGTTCGTTACAAGCCCCGTTCCGCTTGGTGTACAGGTCATGTTAAAGACTTTTAAATGGACAAAAAATGCGGCCATTAGGCCGCATTTTTGTCAAGTCTAGTTAACTTATGGAAGTGCTCTACATGAACCAGGGAGATATTTGGGATCCATAGTGTCGGGGCCGCATACCCACGTTGCTACTAAACCGCCAGCAGCAGGAGCGGCGCAGTCTGTAAAAGTAGTTGCAGTTGCATTACTGCAAGGTGCCAATTTTACAGTGCCATCAGCAGCGCCTAAATTTTGTGATGTCACAGTAACTACACCTGTAGAATCAGCAGTTGCAATGCTAGCGACATATTTACTGGTAGATGAAGCAGACTCACAACCCCAAGCGTTAGCGACAGGCAATGTTGTCGTAGTTTGTATGACCTCCGTGATAGTTGTCCGGCAAGCCGAGGCTGCGAGAATAACCTCACTCACCTTTGCTCTGACAATATAATCCTGATACGCCGGAATCGCCACCGCCGCCAAGATACCAATGATCGCCACCACGATCATTAATTCGATCAACGTAAAACCTTGTTGTACTTTTTTTATTGATATCGTATTCATTAGTCAGTCCTCTTTAAATTAAAAAAATCACACTTCAAAATGAAAAGCAGTATTTATGCCAGCCATTTTTAGACATCGTCTTTCTGGTTGCCCATCGCGACTTCTTGGACTTTGTAGTGCTTTATGTGTAGCCTGAGTCGTTTGCTTTCTGGTTGGGCGTCGTGATAGCTATTGGAATATACGGGGTATAGATTGTTTTCGCCATTAACAAGAAGCTATCGTATTAAAAATTATTACTGAAATAAACAAAAATGTCTAGTGTTATTAATGAGCTGGAATTATTTGATAACTAGGGAATTAACACCCTAATTAGGGAATTAATTCCCTGGTTATTTTCCCGCAGGTCGCTGTAGTTTGATTGTTAAGGCTTGCAGAGTTTAGGCGCTTATTAGGCGTTTAATTTTTCAACTATTTTGACACGGACGGTAGGGTTGGCTATTGACGGGTGCCCTTTATTTATTTGCCTCATGAGTCATCTATTTTACCTTTAAGTCCCGATAGAAGTTTTCATGCGGACCAACGGCTTCCAGATAGATTAGCCGGACACCTTTATGCAACGTATAGCCCGGCAGATACAACTGTCCTTTACTGTGAAACACACCCGGGAGCGCCAAGCCCCAGCTTGGCATTTAACCAGACTATGCCGAGCTGAGGCTCAGCGTTCCCGGCGCAGGTACATGCCCTGTCCGGTTAAGCGGAGGGGAAACATGTTTAAACCCTGTCATGCAGGGAACTAAACAGCATTGCCCAGCAAAAAGCCTTGCCATGGTAAAAACTTATCTTCGCCAAGAAACGTTGCCGTTTTTTCTAGTCTCTAACAAGCAATCATGCTATATTTTGAATATATGAGTGAACATCAACACGAAAAGCCGCTGTTTTGGATTGGCAGCAGTCTTGGCGATCTGAAAGACTGCCCCGACGAAGTTCAAGACTTTGTGGGATACGCACTGCATTGGGCGCAAAGAGGCGGTAAATCACCCGCTGCGAAAGCGTTGCAGGGCTTTGGCAATGCCGGAGTTCTGGAAGTCGTGGATGATTTCGATGGCAACACCTATCGCGCCATTTACACGGTACGGTTTGCACAGGCGGTTTATACCTTGCACGTCTTCCAGAAAAAATCACGCAAGGGCATCGCCACCCCGAAGCAGGACATTGACTTGGTCAAAGCGCGACTGAAACGGGCAGAGGCCCATTATGCGGCATGGATGGCCGAATCACAGGGGGAAAAATCATGAGCAAAGCAGACCACGAAGAAATACCCGTCCTTGCCAGTAGCGGCAACCTGTTCGCCGATCTGGAGCGGCCTGATGCGGAAGAAGCCCTCGCCCGTGTTCGCTTGGCTCAACAGATTGCCGAAATCATTGTGCGGAAGGCTTTAAGTCAGGCGGATGCCGCAGCACTTATGGGACTTGACCAGCCGAAGTT
Source organism: Methylococcaceae bacterium (assembly GCA_037127995.1). GTDB lineage: Bacteria > Pseudomonadota > Gammaproteobacteria > Methylococcales > Methylomonadaceae > Methylobacter_C. The sequence goes on from JBAXXH010000193.1 coordinate 4,453, forward strand.
TTCCGCCTTGGTGCGCGGGCGGCTATCCGGCTTTTCAACTGACCGCCTGCTTCGATGCCTCATACTACTTGGTCAGGATGTGGACATTGTCGTCAGGGATAACCCCGGCGACCATCCAAAAGCCCATATCAGCGTCATTGCCGTCACCAATCTTGAGGCTTGTTCCCCTGCCGCCTGAGAAGCTCTTTTGGCATCCTTCATAGAAGCCCAAAAGTAGTCGGCACTTTTTTTATCTCCCATGCGGGACGGGGTTTGCAACCCCGTCACTCACGTTTTTTCCATACCCGAACTAAACGGCTATATATACCCAATGAAAACTTTTTTTAATAACGGCTGCATGAAACGTATGGGACGGGGTTACAAACCCCGTCCCGCGTTCGTTTATTGGGATTTCGGCGTGACGGGGTTTGCAACCCCGTTACTTACGTTTTTACCTTCCCTGAACTAAACGGCTATACCTACCTAACGCAAACTTTTTGAATAACGGTAAATATCAAACCTCGCCCCGTGTTCGGCGTTTATTATGCGTTTAATTTTGCAACTGTTTAGGCAGGAATAAGACCTCTCAAACATATCGTGTGGTGACGTTTGCGGTACATCGCTGGAGGCAGAAACGCACCCGGGAGCGCCAAGCCTCAGCTTGGCACTTAACCAGACTACGCCGAGCCGAGGCTCAGCGTTCCCGGAGCCGTCCGGTTTTTGAGCTGAAACGTTTCGAAAATGGCGTGAGCTTGGGGCGTGCCGAACGATTGAAAATGGGGCTTGTGATAAGGGATTTAAGGTGGGATACTTCGATTGAAATAGTTGAAATTCTTATCTGTCCGTTAATCCCGGAGTTTTTTATGCACGCCATCGAATTAGAGGCTATTGCCCAAAATGGTAAAATTATTGTCAGTATTCCGGAAGCTTACCGTGAACAATGGAATGACAAGCCGGTGCGGGTGATTATTATGGCTACAGATGAGCCCGTTATAAAACCTAAACAATCACTGTTATCGTCAATAAGGCAAATCAAAGTTTCCGGGCCGGAAGATTTTTCGGAAAATTTAGATGCTTATTTAAGCGGGGAGAAACATGTCTAAACCCTTATTTGTCGATACCGGTTATATTATTGCCTTGATCAATGAAAATGATCACCACCATCGTCAAGCGCTAGAATTGTCAGTGAAATATGATAGACACCGTTTAGTGGCTACTGACGCTGTATTATTGGAAGTTGGCAATGCGTTATCCCGATTTGCACGTCAACAAGCCAGTTTGATTATTCATAATTTTCAGACAGCCGACGAAGTGACCTTGGTGACGCTTAGTCCAACCTTATTTAATATATAGTCTTTCAGAAATTAAATTTCCATTACATGACGATTTAGTTCACACGGATACCATCCCTTTAAGGGATGTTATCCGTTAGCATCGAAATTATTTATCTGAAAATCTATAGCTTTGCATTGGTATGATAAGCATCATGATAAAACTTGGGGCTTGGTTGACTGTGTTTCGTTTGCGGTGAAGACTGAAATGAATATATTGTGTGTGCTGGCATTTGATCGGCATTTTGTACAAGCAGGGTTTCAATTAGCCAATTAAAATCATCCGAAACGTTTAAGGATTTTAACTGCTTTAAAACGTAAGTAACGGGGTTGCAAACCCCGTCACGCCAGTGGGAGAATTGATTCCCTAGTTTTACCCGTGTTGGCGTGGCTTGACGATTCGGTGGGAGCGATGCCTACATCGCGACTAACATTTGTTTCAAATCGCGACGTAGGCGTCGCTCCTACGAGCTTCTGTGGGA
>JBAXXH010000194.1:0-6229 GCA_037127995.1 Methylococcaceae bacterium
CCAAACCAAAATCAGAATTTGGGATGGTTGTTAATTACGCTGAGTAATTACGAGATAAGTTATTCAACTCCTATCTAATTTTATTTTGTAGCTCTGTAACGGCTCAAGTGTCCCGGCTTAAGTTGGTAGCCCGTTTCCGTATTGCCCCGCAAGCTGGCAGGCAGGACAATCTTGTGCGACGCCTCGCCCGGTCGCGAATGTACCGCAATAACACTACGCGAGAGGCTGGCAACGTTACGCTTTTGTAAGCTGTCGGCCTCAACCTGGTTAATGACGAGTCCCCATCCGCCTGCCAAGAGTAAAAAGAGCACCAGCCCGACTTCGAGCCACTTAAAAGTATTGAGAGTACGTTGCGGATTATCAACAAAAGGCAAGGCAAAGGTAGGCGGTTGATGACTATTCATGACAGTTTTATTCAGCTAAAAGGAGGATTCGGTTCGAATAGCGACGATCAAGCCAACGATGCGTACCAGCGAAAACAAGGGGGACAAACAGCAAAGTGGAAACCGTAGCGAAAGCCAAGCCACCGATCACTGCACGACCCAGCGGCGCGTTTTGTTCTGCGCCTTCCCCCCAACCGATCGCCATCGGCAACATGCCGATGATCATTGCAAAGGCGGTCATCATGACCGGGCGCAAACGGGTGGCAGCTGCTTCCAAAGCGGCCGTCACTGGCGGCACACCGTCATTAAGGCGGGTACGGGCAAAAGACACCAGCAGGATACTGTTGGCGGTAACCACGCCCATTGACATGATGCTGCCGGTTAAGGCCGGGATGCTCAAGGTGGTTCCGGTTAGAAACAACGTCCAGGCGATTCCGGCCGGTAATGCACTGATGATAATCAACGGATCAAGCCAGGACTGAAAGTTAACCACCAACAACAAATATAACAACAAAATGGCCACTGCCAGCCCCGTAGCAAGTCCGATAAACGAACTATTGAGAGTCTCGATTTGTCCTCGCTCGGCCAGTTCAACACCGCGCGGCAACTTGCCCCGACTGTCCTCAAGCAGGCGTTCAATAGCCAAACTAATCAAGCCCAAGTCCCTGCCTTCGACATTTGCGTAAATATTAAATACGTTGTTCGCATTGAAATGCGTCACCGCCCCGCCGGTTGCACCGAGCGCTTTAACGTCACCAGGTTACCCAGCAACTGCGGCGAGCTATTGTTATCACCACCCACCGGTGTTCGCATGAGCGCGTCAATACTATCCAGATCAAGAGGATTGCCCATCACGCCAATATTCACCGTATTACCATTGGCCGGGTTTAACCAATACGTGGGCGCAGTTTGCATACTGCCACTCAGGGTTAACAGCAGATTTTGCGCGACATCATTGGCTGACAAGCCAAATTGCTGAAGCTGTGAGCGATTCATCTCCAGATCTAGCGCAGGCCTGCTGATTCGTTGATAAATGCGGGCGTCGACAATACCGGGAATTTGCCGCAGTTGATTATTAAGGTTGACGACCAAAGGCATCACTTCTTCCTGCTTTCCACCGACAAACTGGATGTCGAACGGTGCAGGAACACCGAAATTAAGCGTTTGACTTACCTGATCGGCGGGTTGAAAAAAGAACTCAATCCCAGGAAAGCGATGTGGCAATTCCTCGCGCAAGACTTTAATATAATTAATGCTGGGAGCGTGATCACCGGGACGCAGAGAAATCATAATCTACGTGTCCGCAGTTTCCACCGTGCCGGAGTTGCCGAACAGTGTGTTTCGGGTGCTGTAGGGGCCGTCGATAATATCCAGGACATCGCCCACTTCTTCTGCCGGAATGCGCTCACGGATTACTTTTTCCACTTGGTCTATCAGATTGGGCATCTCTTCTATTCGCGTGCCCGACGGTGCCCGAACATGCAATCTAATCTGACCGGCATCGACCGCCGGAAACAAATCCCGACCGAGCAAAAGCGTAAGAGACAGCGACAGTAAAAAAAGCTCATAAAGATTGACCCGTAACGCCATCGATGATTGAGCAGATGACTCAACAGAGTCACATAATGCCCCCGAAAACCCTCAAAACCACGCTCAAAAGTTACATGAGTTTGCGTAAAAGCACGAGCAATAAAGCGGGTTGGCGGCTGTGCCTTACGGCCATGATGACCGGCCATCATATACATCACCAATGTCGGCACCAAGGTACGCGACAATAGATATGACGCCAGTATGGCAAAAACCACCGCTTCTGCCATAGGCACAAACAGACTGTGCGCGACACCGGTAAGAAAGAACATGGGCACGAATACAATGCAAATACACAAAGTCGATACCAAAGCCGGCATCGCGATTTCCGCCGCGCCATCAAGAATAGCCTGACGGGGATTTTTTCCCATCAACATTTGCCGCTCAATGTTTTCGATTTCAACCGTCGCGTCATCAACCAATATCCCCACGGCCAAAGCCAGGCCACCCATGGTCATGAGATTGATGGTTTCACCGATCAAATACAGCACAATCAATGAGCACATAATGGATAACGGAATCGACACGGCGATAATACAAGTGCTCCGCCAATTGCCCAAAAACAGCAGAATCATGGCGGCGGTCAAGCCTGCGGCAATCAAACCTTCGTGCAGCACATTAGCTATTGCAGCCTTAACGAACAGCGACTGGTCAAACATCAATTTCATATTAATGCCATCGGGCATCTGGGCGAGCATCGTGGGTATTACCTGCTTTACGTGCTCAACGACATCCAGTGTCGACACGCTGCCCCTTTTAAAGATGGAATTGAGAATACTCCGCTCGCCTTTTTGACGGGCGATAGTGGTCTGTGGTGCCGAACCGTCGCGAATATTGGCCACATCACGAATCAATGTCGTGGTGCCATTAACCGTGCGTACCGGAATATCGCCTATGCGGGGAATAGAAGCAATTGCGCCATTTAGGGTAACATCGTATTCCGTCGAACCCACCTTGATCGTTCCCGTCGGTAAAATCAGATTTTGCACGGCCATTGCATCAACCAGATCGGCGGGGGTAAGCCCACGCGCAAGCCCGATTCACTGTGTTCGATACCATCAATCAACCACATGGAACGTTCAACCGAACCGGTGAGACGATCCGCAATTTCCTTGGAATTGATGCCCTTGTAATCCCACAACATGGCCACTACCGGAATATCGATTTCCGGAAAGATGTCAGTGGGCATCTTGCGCAATACATTAAAGGAGTCGATAAAAGAATAAGTAGGGCCGCCACAATAAAGGTGTAAGGGCGACGTAGTGCAATATGAACAATCCACATGGGCTTTTTGAGAAATTCGGTTTAATAACGGGCTGTTCTGAAGGGTCTAGCCGTTTTTTAAACTATCGCTGCTCCAGCAAAAGACAATACGGTTATCAATAGAAAAGCAATATATAGACCACAAACCCATGCGACTTGATTATTTATACGCCAATGATAGATCAACCGTTGCATCACTGGGCATTAAGAATGCCCGTTCACTATTTGGCGTACACGCCGCAGACAATGTCTGGTGTAACAACGACCGAAAAACCCCGATTAACTGTTACTATTGCAACAGCATAAAACCATTAATTGCTGATTTAGCAACACACCATAAGCTTTATACGGTCAAAGAGCCCGGATAATTAACCGGAAAGTGTTGTTCGGCGGCTTATTCATTTTTTACGGGATAAGCTTGTTTCTTCAAATCACGCCTGTTTCAACACTGGGATAGCGCATGTTTTTTGGTTGGATTAAATATTTTAATGCATGCGGCCTAAATTTCATGTTAATTTGATTCAGCATTATGGCTCGGGTCTTCCCGAAAGATAAGCTGATTAGACTGGTTTTAGTTTTTCCGAATAAGCTATCACTCGGTGTTCAAGTTTTTATTCATTGATTTTAAAAAATGACGCTGGTGAGTCTATCAAATCATAGCTGAGGCCAGACAGCCAGCCTAACGACGAAAACACCTTGATTTATCCGGGATTGCCTCAGTCAAGCTAAAAAAAACTGGAACAACGAGTATCAAGCCATTAAACCCAATGATTTTTTGTACTGCGCATTCACTTTAAAATAATCACTTAATGTCACCTATCATTCGTTTCGATCAAGTGTCGGTTATTGCCCGCGAAAAAGTGATTCTAGCCGACATCAGCTTTGCTCTTTTTCCCGGTGAAAAAGCGGTGTTATGCGGCAAATCCGGCTCCGGTAAAAGCAGTGTACTAAGAACCTTGTTGGGACTGCATCCGTTACAAGCCGGCAGCGTTTACTTTCAGGAAAAGCCGTTAACACCGGCATCGATTCAGACTATTCGAAGCTGCACAGCTTACATTGGACAAGAACCTATGTTGGGCGCGGAAAAAGTGCGAGACGCGCTGCTCTTGCCTTTTCAATTTAAGGCACATCGTGAACATCGACCCACGGAAGCGCAACTGCTTGAGGTGTTACAACGACTGCAACTGCCAGTGGCTATTTTAAACCAGGAAAGCAGCCGTATTTCCGGCGGTGAAAAACAGCGGATTGCGCTGGCACGCGGTCTGTTACTGGGTAAAACCTTGTATCTGCTGGACGAAGTCACCAGCGCACTGGATGCCCAAAGCAAACAAGCCGTGTTCGATGTTTTCTCGGATCCTCGGTTGACGGTTCTTTCAGTCGCTCACGACCCTGAATGGCTGGAACGCTGTGATATTATTTTTACCCTTGAGGCAGGTCGATTGACTGAGGTAAAACAGCATGGAAACACTTGATATCGGGTTGCCGCAGATGGCGTTGCTTTACGGCCTCTGTGTGTTACCTTGGATACTGCTCTGGCTTATCGGCCTGCGCTTAAGCCGGGATATTGGCATCAGCCTGCTGCGCATGAGTCTCCAGTTGGCGCTGGTGGGCATTTATCTCAAGACACTCTTTACGCTTAACAATCCCTGGCTGAACGGCTTATGGATATTGGTAATGTTGATAGTCGCCGATATAACCATTCTAAAACGTGCCGGACTTAAAGCGCGTTATTTTGCGTTAGCCACCTTTACCGCGATTGCCTCCAGTATATTATTCTCCACCGCCTACCTGGTGATTTTAGTGATTCAGCCGACCCACTTTTACGATGCCCGCTATATCGTGCCGTTGGCCGGGATGATTCTTGGCAATTGTCTGCAAGGCAACGTTATCGCATTGGAGCGTTTTTATTCGGCACTCCGCAAAAACGAGAACGAATATGCGACTTTTTTAATGCTGGGTGCGACCCGTTGGGAAGCGGTGCGGCCCTATTTTCGGGATGCCATTAAAGCCGCCATTAATCCGACCATCGCCAGCATGGGAACCATGGGACTGGTCTCTTTACCCGGCATGATGACGGGGCAAATTCTGGGTGGCAGTGAGCCGTGGTTGGCCGTGAAATATCAAATCGCCATTATGATCTGTATTTTTACCAGCACCACCATCGCCAGTATTATTAACCTGAAACTCAGCTTAAACATTGCCTTTAACACATTCGATGTATTAAAGGATGAAGTGATTAATAAGCCATAAAGAGCATGTTACCCCAAGCGAAACTGGACGATTCGGCTTTTTTATATGTTGATAACGTCTCAATCTTTAAAAAATAGGTAGGTATTCAAGCCCCTCTGAGAGGGTGTTGATTTTTAGTTGGAACTGACCGCCAGCTCACGGTTAACTTGAGACTATCGTTAGTTTCCAGTGAGCGGCCACTTAGATTTGGGAAGCAGTCATTGAAATAACAATATTTGATTCTAAAGGGTGACCAAATATCCAACAACCAGAATATCTAAATATAATAATTTCCCCAGCAAGTTCTTCACTTCCACTATAATTCCAATTAAATCCATTAGATTTACTGAGGCCATTAATATCAATGACAAAGCATAAAGAAACTCTCTTCTGGTTTAATTCACAAAAATACCTGTTACTTCTGGGTTTATTTATAGTGGTTTCTTTACCACTCCTTAAAATATCAACTGTTCTTTTTTCCTTAAACAGTGATTGGTATCATGGTTTTGCGCATCCTTTGCAAGGCTGGGATCATATTCTAACCATGCTTGCTGTCGGTATCTGGGCCGCTCAATTACGTGGTCAAGCTATATGGTTGTTACCTGCGACCTTTGTCAGCGTGATGAGTTTTGGCGGCCTTGTCGGTGTAGCAAGCCTTGTCATTTCCAGTGTAGAAATTATGATTTTGCTTTCCGGCTTGGTATTTAGTGCTTTTATTGTCCGCAAAGTAAAATTCACTACGCAGTTAAATGTCTTGATTGTCGCTT
>JBAXXH010000195.1:0-6211 GCA_037127995.1 Methylococcaceae bacterium
AGATTTGTGTTTATCGGTATTTTTTATTATTTACCCACTACGATTCACATAGAGCTGTTTTATTACTCGATCTTCAAGTTTTTAACTGGCGAATTGATTTCGGGGAATTCAGCGATAACAAGCATTAGGCGTAGGCCAATGGGATGGACCCCTCCCACCTATCGGCATCGATGTGCCAAACTGATATGATTATGCTATCAGATAAATAGAAGAGGAGTCCGAGATGAATATTAAACGAATAGGTATAGATCTGGCAAAAGAAGTTTTTCAACTACACGGAGTGGATAGCCAAGAAAAGGTGGCTGTACGTAAACAATTACGAAGGTCGCAAATGCTGGCTTATTTTGGAAAAATACCCCCTTGCTTAATTGGTATGGAAGCCTGCGGTAGTGCGCACTACTGGGCGAGAGAACTACAAAAGCAGGGACATACCGTCAAACTAATGGCGCCCCAGTTTGTAAAGCCTTACGTTAAAAGTAACAAAAACGATGCTAATGATGCCGAGGCTATTTGCGAAGCGGTCGCCCGCCCGACCATGCGTTTTGTAGCTATTAAAACGATAGCTCAGCAAGATATTCAGGCTATACATCGTATTCGTAGTGAACTGGTTCGCCATCGCACTGCCAAGGTCAATCAAATCAGAGGCCTGCTTGCCGAATATGGCCTTGCCGTTGGTCGACGGGTCGAGGTACTTCGTACCGCTTTGCCGTTATTACTTGAAGATGCCGAAAATGGCTTGACGCTGGATTTTAGAGTGCTGCTTGAAGATCTAAGGCAAGACCTCATCTATCTGGATCAACGCGTTGACGATATGGATACAAAAATAAAGCTGCTGGCCAATACCCATAGTGAAGCTAAGCGCTTATTAGCGATACCAGGAATTGGTCCGATTACTGCGACGGCTTTAGTTTGTGCGATTGGTGATGGCGGTCAATTTAAACGTGGCCGAGATTTTGCGGCTTGGTTAGGTCTTACGCCCAGACAACACAGTAGCGGTGGTAAAGATCGCTTATTGGGGATTAGTAAGCGAGGTGATAGCTATTTACGAACCTTACTGATACATGGTGCACGATCGGTCCTGAGAGTAGCTGGCAACAAGGATGATCCTCGCAGTCGCTGGATACAAAATTTATGTAACAGGCGCAATAAGAATATTGCAGCGGTGGCCTTGGCTAATAAAAATGCACGGATTGTGTGGGCGCTAATCGCCCGACAAACAGATTACCTGCCGGAGGGCAAACCTGCTTAAGCTCGAAGGCAAGCCTTCAAACTTAAGCAGGTTTATAGAAAGGAATCATTCACTCACGATTGTTTAGCATAAATGACTAATGGAAAACAGGTCGAACCGGCGTTTGTAAAACCTTACTATTCCGCTGTGCCTTGAGCACGATAGGCCGATTAGGAACAAACGCGCGAATAGCCCATTATGGCCAGAGTATAAAACTCAATTAACAGGCCGAATATACGTGTGCAGTCGTACCCCAATTCAAAAGTCATGAAATGCTTGCAAAACGGGAGGTGTCCATATACGGAATAAGACCACTCAAGCGTAGCGCGTGGTGGCGTTTCCGGCACACTTGTAGAGCATATGCCGGAAACGCTTGTTCTCGCTTACGCTTGAAAAGCCTTATTCCGGCCTACATCTATTAGTCGTTGTGTTGCAGGTTATCTATGATCTATAAAATCAAGGTAAGAAAACTTGAAGATCGAGTATTAATGTTTTTCGACATCATTTTCTGGTGTGCCAGAGAATCGAATTAAGCGTAATGAGTTGATAATCACCGAAACAGAACTGAGCGCCATCGCCGCTGATGCCATGGCAGGATTTAGTTTTCCGGCTATTGCAAAGGGAATGGCGATGGCGTTATAGCCGAAAGCCCAAAACAGATTTTGTTTAATAATACTTAACGTTTGGTGACTCAAGGCGATGGCATCGGAAACTTTGCCTATATCACCATTGCTTAAAATAAAATCTGCCGCGTGAATGGTAATGTCAGTACCTTTGTCAATCGCCATGCCAAGGTTGGCTGCGGCCAGTGCGGGCGCATCGTTAATGCCGTCACCGACCATGGCAACCCGATGTCCCTGTTTTTGCAAGCTGCGAATAATCGCCAGTTTTTTCACCGGATTCGCTTGGGCGATCACTTTTTTGATACCCACCTGTTCAGCAACAGGCCAAGCCGCTTCCGCGGTATCACCGGTCACCATCATCGTTTCGAGGTGACGATCATGTAACTGTTTGATCACTAATCGGGCGTTGGATCTTATTTGATCAGAAACCGCAAACAACGCCGCCGCGTGCCGGTCAATAGCCAGATAAATGAGTGTTTTGCCCTGTTTGGACAGGTTTGTTGCGGTTGTTTTTAAGGCTGTTAAATCGATTTGTTGCCCCTCCAGCCATGACGCATTACCCAGCAACACTTCATATTGACCCACGTCGGCACGGATGCCCTGATCGGGAATGCTCTGGACACGGGCAGACTCCAACGGGCTAATCGCGCGTACTTTGGCATACCGCATAAGTGCCTGACCCAGATAATGTCCTGAATTAAATTCAGCCGATACCGCTAATTGAATAATGCTGTCATCATCCAGGGGAGAAATGTTCAGCAAATCGGTAACGTTGGCATTGCCTTCGGTCAGGGTGCCGGTTTTATCAAAGATAACGATATCGATGGTGGCCGCTGTTTCCAATGCTTCGCCATTACGAATATAAATGCCTCGCCGTGCCGCTTGCCCTGTCGCTGTGATGGTTGCCGACGATGTTGCCAATCCCAAGGCGCAGGGGCAGGAAATCAGCAGTACGGCAATGGCATTGGCCAAGGCGTATGCCATACGTTCTCGAGCCAGAAGCCAGCCCCCAAAAGTCATGCCTGACAGCACTATAATCAATGGCACAAATACCGATGAAAAGGCATCAACCGTTTTTTGAATCGGCAATTTTGAAGCCTGCGCCTGATCGACCCTGCGTATCAAACCGGATAAAACGGTATCCTTGCCGGTTGCTGTGGCACGGATATGCAAAACGCCATGACCATTGATACAGCCCTCGTAGACCTTATGTCCAAACTCCTTTATGCAGGGAGTGCTGGAGCCGGTTACCATGGCTTCATCAACGCTGGAAAAACCCTTTATGACTAAACCGTCAGCCGGTATTTTTTCACCGGGACGAATCAGCAAAACAGCATCTACCGTGATTTTATCGGCACTTATTTTCGTTTCTTGATCCGCAATTAATAAGGTTGCCTCCAAAGGTTGCAGGTTTACCAGTTTACGGATGTCGTTGATTACTTTGCTTTTTGCCCGCTCTTCCAGGTATCGGCCCAACAGAACAAAATCAATGATGGCCGTTGCGGTATCAAAGTAAACATGGCGGCGGTTGCGCAATAAGGATGCCAAGCTGTATAGATAAGCGGCGCCTACGCCCAGTGTAATCAAGCTATCGGTATTGGCGTAACCTTGCTTCGCTTGATGTAGCGCTTTTTTAAAAATATCCCGGCCACCCCAAAAAACCACAGGTGTCGCGAACACTGCTTGCAGCAGCAAAAAAGGGAGTGATCTTGAGCGCAAGAGGCTAAGCAATAACACTGGCAAGCTTGACCAGCCTATGCTTATGAGGTGTTTTTTTACCCTAAGTAAATGTTTGCGCTCTAATTCAAGCACCCATTTTCGTTCTGTCAGCGTATCGATTGAAAAGGCTTGGTAGCCATTTTCAGAGATGATTTTAAAAAGCTTTTCTTTGGAAACATAACCCTTGACGCTAGCCGTCTCCGTCACATAATTAACGGTCGCTTTAGTGATGTAGGGTTCACGTTGCAACATCATTTCCAGAAATAAGGCGCAGGACGCACAGCTCATGCCGCCAACGCCAATAAAAAAATCCTGTAATACTTTACTGGATGGCGTGGTTTTCTGCTTTAGGGGGTTAGTGGTGCCTCGTGGCCTTAGTCCAATGTTGCCTATGACAGATTCCAAAAGCTGCAATAGATTGGCGACAGGCAGGTATTCCGGATCAAAATGAATAGTCACCGAGGCTATCGCCGGAACAATTTTTACAGCTTCAATGCCCGACCGTTTACCCAACAACATTTCCAATATGGAAGCACGCTCCTGATCCTTGCGTAAACCCGGTGCGATAATTCGAACGCGACCTCGGGTCTGATGCGCGAGAATGAAATGTTTGGCTTCAGCAGTTTGATGCATAAGGGTTTTATTTTTTCTTGGTTAAACTCAATTCAGGGTCAGTAGTCAGGTATTAACAATGCTTTATTAAAACGACAGACTAACCCTTGTGAGGTATAGCTTTTAAAGGTTTTACTATAGTTTGCGTTAATAAAAATATTTTTGTCGAATTTCAGCTTCAAAAAGTTGTATATATTTTGCTTCTGGAAGTTTGCGTATAGTCTCCTCAAATACTTCGATATCAGCGCCAACAACATCAACGGCAAATATAATCATTAAGCCACCGTCGGCAGAATGAATAATTAGATCTTGTAACTTTTCAATATTACCACCTCTTGACGCTTTAATTAACGCAAATTCATAAGCGATACGCGGTATTTTAGCCGCGACTATAATGCATTCAAGGCGTTCAAGATCTGCTTTCAATAAATTATGAGCAAACCTATAAGCCAATTCGACATCACCTGAAAAAATTACCCGCTCTTGTAGAACGGATGAAAGCCTTGTGTATTGATTAGTTTTAACAGTTCCAAAGCATTCAGGGTATAGCGCTATGTTTTTACAGAAGCGGTTGATGCCTGATGCCTTGCCAGAAGTCGCCGGGACATCTGGGCAGCAAACAGCCTGATACATTCATAGGCTTCCGGCAAAGCCTGCAATAAAGAGGCCATGATTAGTTCATCAGTGGGTTCTTTACCCGCTAATTGCAGCTGTGCTTTTAGCTGGTCGATGTTTTTAAGGATAGCTACATTGCCTTCAACCAAGGCGAAAATAATATCCACACTATTGGCAACGACATCAGAAGCTTGTTGTGTTTCGTTAGCGATAATTCCGCTTTTCCAAAAAGCCAGCCGTAAATATAAACCTTGTAAGAATCCTGAACTCCAATGCCACAATTGATCAATCCCGGCATCATTAAGGGCGCTAGAATCATAGGGAAATGTAAGTTCGTTTTGTAATAGCGCCCTATTGCTGGCTTTAACCACTGCGGTAACGGCTTTTTTTAAGTCTTTTGCTTGCTTGCCGTTAAGTTGAGGGCGTTCACCATAAAACAACTCAGCCATCCAGTCAGCGGGAGCAATAATGGCTGGCGTGATTGCCAAGGCATAAAAAAAGCCACTGAGTCCATCATAAGTTAGGTGTTCATTTTCTGGTACGCATTTATCAAGCTCAATACCCAGTTTATGAAGTAATTTTTTATCTATCATGATGTTAATTGTGTCGTCGTTAAAAGAGATTAATGATTATTGGATGATTACGCGTCAGGCTGCTTATGTTTAGCCGTACTTATAATTGCACACGTACAGATCATCGTTATGTTATTGCCAATAATGACGAAATAATATCAAAATAAGCTTCCAGCAAAGCCGATAACGTATTGTGATATAAATCCTGTAGAGTCACTGAAGGTTGCCTCATCAACAAGCTAAATAACTCGGCCAGCACATAATAACTGCTACCTAAATCCTGCAAGCCCTGAAAACCAAGCAGTAATTCCTGCCTTTTGACTCTCAAATTTTATTTTTTAAACCCGCCGACGCGGTTCTGCCGATACATTTATGGCATTTGTTCCTCTACACATCCGAAATTACAAAAAATTACGAAGATTTTCTGGCGACAGGCCAAGTCTACCCCTCCTTCCCGAACAAAGGCTAATGACAATTCATTGATTTTGGTGTTTTTGCTTGTCTATAGGATCACGATCCTAAACCGACTGCCACCCAATCATCCCAAGCCTCAGGATAAAGAGGGTTGTCAGGCGTTTTAACGGTCAACTGTCTGTTCCCAATCAGCAACTTGCCCGCTACACGAACTAAATAGGTGCGAATGGTTTCGGGTTCCCATTGTCGAAGGGTTTTACTACCGCTCATGATAGCCATCCAGCGCAATGTATTGTAAGCCAGTACCGCACAATGGAATAAGGCGGCATTAGCCAGGAATTCAGCGGTTCTTATCTTGCCCATTCCCATCTGTCCTTTGGATTCTTCGATCCAGGTTTCGCAAGTTGCGCGTTCGCCGTATTTTTTGT
>JBAXXH010000196.1:0-6205 GCA_037127995.1 Methylococcaceae bacterium
TTGATTTATAACGATTATTAAATAATATAAGGTGTTGGTTTGCAGGATTTAGGTTATAATACTTTTAGATGCTCTACCTACACCTGCAACCATTCCATCGGTGACAACCAATGTTCCAGTCAATGTATACTCCGCGCGGTTATGTTTACGGAATTTATGATCGAGTTATTTTATTCGAGAGCAAGGCGCAAAAAGAGGCGCATAGCTGGCTATGCAACTGTTTTTGCAACGCCGCTACCGGATAAAATGGCCGATCAGAAAACCGGAAATGTGACCGCGCTAGGAGGCTGTCCGAGAATAGGAACCGTAGCGAGGGGAAGCCATTTTGAGTCAGATTTTTTGATCATTTGAGGCGAATAGTTATTCTATTTAACGAAAATCTGGCCGAAATGGCTTTTCCGCAGTAGGTTTTCTATTCTCGGACAGCCTCCTAGGTATATTACCTTTTACAATCGTTTCAAGTGCTGCTGTTTCACGACATCCAATTGCTCATAGTCAAAAGTGTCCCGCTTTAAGTTGGTAACCACTACAAATTTGGAGTTGAAGCTACGCAGAATAGCTTGAGCAATTTTGTCAGTGCCATACAAGACCAAGTCTCTCTATTAATTCAATATCGACATGCCTTTCATCTGCACATAAACCGCCTTGCCAATTTGTAAATTAAGCAACAGTGCCGATTTGCGGGTGATGTGCGCCAACAGCGCCTGAGTACCCACCTGTAAACGCACCACACTCTGCCCTCCCCGATCATCAGTAAGACCGGTGATGGTGGCCGGCAGCACATTAAGAATGCTGGTGGCTGTCGGTGCCTCAAGGGCGATACTTACATCGCTGGCGTAAATTTGCAGACGAAGCGGCGTGCCGATTGCGGCATCGACCATCGGCATGTCGAGGATGCCACCGACAAAGGCGACGCGGGTGAGATGATAGTCGGTTTCGTGTTCGATAATGGTTACCGGCCAAACCGAGGCGGCTTCCCGGTCTTGCGCCAGTGGCACATCAAGACGGCTCAATGTTTCCGACAGCGGCCCGGAGGCCAGTACCCGGCCGCCTTCCAGAATCACAAGATTATCGGCCAGTTGCGCAACTTCCTGTTGGGAATGGGTAACATACAAAACGGGAATGTTCAGCTCTTGATTCAGGCGGCTTAAAAAAGGCAGGATTTCCTGTTTGCGCTTGAAATCCAGTGACGCCAACGGCTCATCCATCAGCAGGATTTCAGGATTCAGCGCCAGCGCACGGGCAATGGCAACACGCTGCCGTTCGCCTCCGGACAGCCCATCCGGCTTGCGTTTGAGCAAATCGTCGATGCCCAGCAATTCCAGGATGTGCTGCAGATCAACAGTCCCCGAGTTTTTGGCAATCCGCTTCAAACCGAACTGCAGGTTGCCCGCCACCGTCAAATGCGGAAACAGATTGGCTTCCTGGAACACATAACCCAATGACCGTTTATGAGTGGGCAAAAACACATCGTGCTCGCTGTCTTGCCATACTTGACCGTTGATTTCCAGGAAACCTTGCGGCGCGTTTTGCAGGCCGGCAATGCAGCGCAACAGCGTCGTTTTGCCGGAGCCGGAATGGCCGAACAGCACGGTGACGCCGGAACCCGGCAAACTCAGATCGACATCAAGTTGAAACGCGCCGTAATCGAGCTGAAAGCAGGCAATGATAGGTTGGGTCATTTTAGTTGATGGGCAACAGGTTGGGTTTTTAGCACTGTGTACAGCACCAGAAGGACGGCAAACGAAAACACCAGCAAAACGCCTGCCAGCCAGTGGGCTTCGCTGTACTCTAGGGCTTCGACATGATTGTAGATTTGCACCGACACGACGCGGGTTTTATCGGGGATGTTGCCGCCGACCATCAGCACCACGCCGAATTCGCCGACGGTATGGGTAAAGCCTAAAATGGTGGCGGTCAGGAATCCGGGTTTCGCCAGCGGCACGACCACGCTGAAAAATGTATCCAATGGGCTGGCACGCAAGGTTGCCGCAGCCTCCAAAGGCTGTTCGCCGATGGTAGTGAATGCCGCCTGCAACGGTTGCACCACAAACGGAATCGAATACAACACCGAGGCCACCACCAAGCCTGCAAAGGTAAACGGTAAGGCACCCAGGCCTAACCAGTTGGTGAATTCACCGATTGGCCCGGCGGGGCCCATCAACACCAGCAAATAAAAGCCCAATACCGTCGGCGGCAGCACCAGCGGCAGTGCTACGACGGCATTGATGAAGCCTTTCCAGACTGAACCGGTTCGGGCAAGCCACCAGGCCAGCGGAGTTCCGAGCAGCAGCATCAATACAGTGGAGATACTGGCTACCTTGAAGGTTAACAGCAAAGTGCCAAGATCGGCAGAAGTTAACATAAGCGCCTCTTTAATATTATTTGATGTCACCTACCTGGAATAAACCACGAAGATACGAAGAATGTCGCGGGTCGGGGTTTATAACCCCGTCCTTAACGTTTTGAAAGCTATAGAAGCCTTCAAACGTTTCGGTCGGGGTTGCAAACCCCGACCGGCATCGTGCGGCAACGCCATATTATCCGGTTTATTGCATACCGTTCTTAAACCTTCGTGTTCTTCGTGTCTTCGTGGTGATTGTTTTCAGCTTAACGTAACACCAGTTATTATACCGGTAAATCGTAGCCGTATTTCTTGATAATAGCCAATGCCTGTGCGGATTTTAAATAGTCCAGCAAGGCAGTCGCCGCCGGGTTTTCGGCACCCTTCTTCAACAGTACCGCGCCTTGCCGGATTGGCGCATAGTAATCGCTCGGAATAAGCCAGCCTGAACCGCTGGCAATCTTGCCGTTTTCAATCACTTGCGACAGTGCCACAAAACCCAATTCGGCGTTACCGGTACTGACGAATTGGAGCGTTTGCGCGATGTTTTCTCCCTGTACGAACAGTGGCTGCAATTTATCGAACAGCCCCAGTTTTTTCAATACCTCGACAGCCGCAGCTCCATAAGGTGCCAGTTTGGGATCGGCCAAGGCCAGATGCTTAAAGCCGCCGGTGGTCAGGATTTTCTCCTGATCGTCGACATAGCCCGGTTTAGCCGACCACAACACCAGCTTGCCCAGCGCATAGACGAAACGGCTGTTTTCTAAAGCAAGACCGTCATCCACTAATTTCTGAGGTCCTTTTTCATCTGCTGACAACAGCACTTCAAAAGGGCCGCCGTTTTCCAGTTGCGAGACGAATTTGCCGGATGAGCCAAACGATAACTTGGCGCTGTGGCCTGTGGACTTTTCAAATTCGGCGGCTATTTCCGTCATGGGTTTGCTGAAATTGGCGGCGACAGCGACTAAGGTCGTCGCCGCAAAAGAACTTTGACTAACAGCCAATAACAGCACGGTTAAACAAAAACGTAATGAAAAATTTTTAAACATAAAACAGTTTCCTTAATAAGTATTGATAAATTCGGTTTTTCTACCGGTGACAGGCCATCAGCCTGTCCAACATAAATCGTAATTAAGTTTATTTAAATACGATTTAATTTTAAAACCTGACTTGGCTTTGTACATAGAAATAGTCGGTATCGCCACCCGGAGTTGTGGTTCCTGTTGCCGTGGAAACGCCTGTTTTGGCAAACTGGCCTTTAAATAAATGAAACCATCCCGCCTCAAAGTATAAGCTGCTGTTGAAGCTGTAACGGCTCGAAGCCCCCAGTTGATCACCCACATAACTGCCGCTGGTGCCATTGGCATTACCTATTAAACCTGGAGCGACGGTTGACGAACAAGATGAGCCGCCCCAACAGTCCCCTGCCGAGGCCAGCCAGATTAAACGTTGTTGCAATAACACGGTGATATTTGAACGGGGCGCGAAAGAGATGCGGTAGCTGGGTGAATTGATGTTGCTGCGTTGGAAGGCAGAATAAATACCCGTAGAACCAAAATCGATATCTGACGCACCATAGAGCGGATCGAAACGGCCATCGGTTGCGCCATTTGTGTACTTGGAGCTTTTGCTGCCACTGGCCCAATCGTATTCTATATCAAAGTGGGGGGACATCGGGAGGTCAAAGCTGTAGCCCGCTTCAATATGTTCAGACCACGCTTGATGATTTTGTGGTCGATCGTTAGCTGTAGTGTAGTATTGTACCGTACCAAATTGCCCCATGCCTTCGGCGACAAAGTCAAAACTTCCTTTGGCGGGTTTTATATAAAACCGTAAGCCCGGCGTGAAATATTTGCGGTTTCGGGTGGCATTGTTGGTGCTGTCGCCCTCATTCAGATTATATAGATACAACTCCGTATTAATATTCTTAATGACGTTATAGCCTTCCAATATACCGCCGGAAAAAAACGTTTGAGTATCTTCCAGATCCCATTGTTGATTGCCATCAACCAACAAGTTGGCATTGGGTGCCACCAGGTTTGGGTTGCCACTGCGGGGCGTGGTGACATAGTTTGGATAACGCAGGACGGGCATGGTGCCAAAGGCGTTAAATTGCCATTGGTCATAATCCAGCACCCTGATGCGCAGGCCGGTAAAGTTATTGACGGTATTACGAAAAACAGGCCGGGAAACCAGGCGGCGACTGCCCAAGTCAATGGTTTGTCGGCCCGCTTTAATTTCTACTCCCCGGCCGCTATAAAACGCATTTTGCTCGGCCCAAGACACATAGGCTTGGATAAAGTCGGCGGTGTCAACTATCGTGTTATTGGGAGGATTCGGCGTGTTATTAGTCCCGTGGTCTGATAACAGTCCCCGCGCATCCATAAATTCAGTGGCAAACCGGAAGTTGCCCAGCTTGGCTTGTATCCAAAGATCGGTTTGAAATTCAATTTGCTGGTTACCGCCACCGGCTCCAGGCGCGGGAGACGGTTGGCCGGGTTTAAAGGTATCACTTAATGATTCATAACGGGTCCGGTTCTCAAGACCGACTGTCAGCCAATCCGGCAAGTGTAAAGTGTCGTGCAAATTCCAGGCGGGTTTTTCATAACTATTGCCCAGCAATGAATCATCCATTAAAGCATTATAAGCGGCCATGGGTGCGCGAGTATAGGTTGGCGGCGGCTCTGCGGCCTGGCTAATTTCACTATTGCTTAGGGTAAAGCCGCAGATGATCATTAGTTTGAGTGCATGGCTGGCAGTAGCCTTTGCATGATTTTTTCTTGGCTTCATCAATCATCCCCTTACTGTAAATTGGAAAACACGTCTGCATTGCATTATTGGTGTATACAGTTTTTGTTCGGGTTGAGCCTGCAACAAAATCCAGCTTAAGTATAATTCGTTATATAAAAAAGTAAATAACGGAACCCAAAATTCTTCTTGGAAAATAGTTGCCAGCTTGATGCTCTTAACATGAAATTCAATACGTTAATCCGGTCTTCTCACCAACATGCGTGAAAAAATCCTGTCAACCAAAAGGTGGCGACATTACCTGCCGATGAAACTATCGGCATTAACCTAAAAACCGCAGTCTATCCACGAAAAACACGAAAGACATGAAATAAATTAGTAAGTTATTTTAATTTAGCCATTCACCCTTTGGGTGACGGCTTATAGCTTGGTATCTCTTTGAAATTTTTCGTGCTTTTTGTGTTTTTCGTGGACGAAATGATTTTTCTAGGATAATTTAATTCGGGATGCTGTTACTTTTAGGAGTCACCATGCAACATAGCGTCACTATTGATTGTCCGCCAGAAATTTTACTGGGTCTTCATCTGAATGCAGAAGATTTTGCTGACTACCTAAAAAAAACAAGCCGCCATCAACCTGTTTAAAGAAGGCAAACTTTCGTCAGGTACCGCTGCCGCTTGGTTAGGTATCGGCAGAGTTTCATTCTTGCGCCTTGCTTTTGATGCTGGCGCTACCTTACTGGAAGATTCCGCTGATGACTTTGCACGAGAGACAGCGTTGTTATGATCGTATTTTCAAATACCACACCAATAATTGTATTGAGCAGCATTCAATGCTTGCATCTACTGCCACAATTGTTTGGTGAAATTCATTTGGTCAATGAAGTTATTGACGAATGTGCCGCCGGTGGTCAGATTGCAGTACCCTCTCTTCTCGAAATTAGTTGGATAAAACAGGTATGTTCAACCCCGATACAGCATAACAGTGTATTGCTGGAATTAGATAAGGTAACTCGCAATAAATACCACCCAATCATTGCCTGGCTCTGGGGGCACCACCAATCGAGGTAGAACAGCCAGTTACCCGACTGCCCCCTCACAGATCCCTGCGTGC
>JBAXXH010000197.1:0-6177 GCA_037127995.1 Methylococcaceae bacterium
TCAATAACCAGACAGCAGATCGTGCGGCGTATTTACAACTTGCCGAAACCCTCACAGCGTTTCTGGAACGCTTACGCTCAAATGCCGATACCCTCGATATTGGTCAACGTCAACGAATTATGAGACTGCTGGTCAAAGAGGTCATTGTGGGAAATGATTTGATTACCATTAAACATTCGATACCAAGACAGGCTGCGCTAACCGGTGGTAATCCGCAATCGTCGAAACAGCCTATTCAGCACAATACGACTCAGATCGATAAAAGTTATCCTTTGTGTAAGGGGCGTGTTGAGCCCATTGCTGGCTAATATTTATCTGGATGTTCTGGATAAAGAACTGGAACAGCGCGGGTTAAGCTTCTGCCGTTATGCAGACGACATTGTCATCTTTGTAGGAAGCCAACGCAGCGGTGAACGAATCCTGGACAATTTAACGGACTGGATCACAAAGCACTTAAAACTGCGGGTCAACCTTAACAAGAGCGGTGTCGGGAGGCCCTGGAATGGTAAGTTTCTGGGGTTTCGTATTAACAGCGATGGCCGTATTGCACCGGCTGAGGCGAGTCTGGACAGGCTCAAGGATCAAGTGCGAAGCCAATGGAGTGCCCAAGAAAGCATACCGTTGGAAGCACGCATCAAACGCTGGCAAGATTATATCCGAGGTTGGTGGAACTACTTTAGCATTTGCCAACAACGTCGATGCATAAAGGTATTGGAAGGCTGGATACGTCGACATATGCGTAAATACTTTTGGCAACGTTGGCATAACCGGCGTGGCCGATTAAACGCATTGAAGCGGCTTAAGGCTAAAGCATACCATTTATGTCAGGCTAGCGGGTCAGTGGGTACTTGGCGATTAGCACGCAGCCCTATGTTGCAAACGGTGCTGAACAACGCACGGCTTCGGCAATGGGGTTTATTTGTACCATCAGATTTTGCAACGAGTTAAGTTGCTGGGTTCAACCGCCGGATGCGGAAAACCGCATGTCCGTTGGTGTGGGAGGGATAACGGGCGCAATCCCGTTATCTCCACCCGATCAACTTTACAGCTTTTAGCGGCGACGGCGGGTTAAAGAGAACAACAGGCTTAAGCCGATACCGAACAGCCAAACCGGTAAGGGCAGCGGTACGGTAGCGACATTGAAAGAAGCCGTATTGAACCCCTGTAAATTGAACTTGTTATTATAAAGTGCTAAATCAGTTGCCCCCGGGATTTTGTAATTGGCCGGCTGGCCAGCGCATAAATTGCCGGTATTGCCGACACCGGCCAGGCTACCGCTAGCACATAAAAAGGTGATTGACAAATTTGGATCAATGGTTGTCCAGGTTGTATTCGTCAGCTCCGTTTTGTCCAGGATGTATTTGATGCTTTCCAAATGCCCAACGGTCTGTGCAAACATTAAATTAGACGCATGGCCGAGCACGATGTCCACTACCCCATCTTTATGGGTTACAAATTTGTCCACGTAAACTGGAGTCTGCGAAGTTAACACACAATTCGGATTACTTGTGCATTCATTAGATTGGTCACTGTTGACAGTGCGAAATCCAGCAGGTACTTTGACTATAAGGAAGTCATTATACTTGACAAATTTAAAGAGAGCTTCTTTATAAACATTATTGAAATGATCAAAAACGTTTACCTGCTGCTCTACCGCCGTGCTGAACTTCAACTCTGCTAAGGTTTCGGTATTCAGCGACAAGTTTTGCTTCAATTGAAAATTTGATCCAACTTCGACATCCGCAATTTTAAGATTGACGTCTAATACGCCAGGTATATAAACATGCTGTTGTAAAGCATCTACCGGCAATAATTGTGGTTGAGGTTGAACCAGAGCCTCGCCAATCCCGGTTGGGCTCAAAGACAGGCCAAGCACTTTTTGGTCTGTGCTGATGCCAGCTAGCCCACCGCTAACCGTGGCATGCTGCGAGGTGTTATTCGGTGCGTCAACCATCACCTTACCGATAACCGGCGAGGGGTCGAACACTATGGGCACCACACCCGGTCCCTTGTGGATGGCGACTGTAGCTTTTAAATCAGGAATACTAACCGGCACTGATTGGCCGAATAAGGTCAAAGGATTATTTTTGGAGGTATCCACAGCCATCAGATTGAAGGTTCCCGCATCAACGTTTATAGCTTTGTCGCCTGAAGCACATTGACCAACTGCACAGGCTGTGCCGCTAATTGAAGTATCGATATTTAAGGTGGCATCAATTTTGGCTTGTAAAGTGGGGCCTTTAGTCGTGAAATCCACCGACGATGCACCGCCTGAGGTGGTGACCTGAAAAGCTTGTCCAGCCTTAATTTGGTCAGGCAAGACAACTTTTGCCTGTTCTGTAACACTCGCGGCAATACTGCCGCCGCTGACGCCCGTGCTCAGACTCAAGCCGACTTGCCCGGAACTGCTGATGGATAAATTTGCGCCGGTACGGGTGTCACCATAAACGGCCGGCACGACAGGGCTGTATGTCGCCTGCACGGCCGGGCTGTAGGTCGCAGGAATATCAGGCGTGATCTGTTGGCCACCAGTGCATCCTATATACGGGATGCAAACACTTGGAACGTAGGTCGCTGGGATATCTGGGGTAAGCTGTACCGACGGGATGTAAGGCGTCAGCTGAATGGCCGGAATTTCAGGCGTGATCAGCGTATGAGCATTGCCTATCACCCCGTTGACCCCGGCAGTTAAAGGCGCTGTGCCGTTATAACTGCCCCATTGCTCTATCAGGCTGAAGGACTTGCTATAAGTCTGATTTCCGCTCCCCCATAGGCTTTGATCGTTGGTGGACAGTACAAAATTGTTATCGAACTCTATTGCAAAAACGGGCGAACCATATAGGATGCCGAGCATAGCTCCGGCAAGAATTTGACGTTTCATATTTTTACCTTTAAAATCAAATTTTACTATTAATTTAAACAGGATGAGTTGACATTAAGCTTGCCAATTAAGATTCACTTGCTTTATCCCCGCTTTGGCTTCATGTTTTGAGCCGGTGTTAGCTTAGCCTAAAGCCCTTCGAAAAACACCATCCGGATTGTAACCAAATGTAACAAAACATTACCCCATCGAAAAATACGATATACTCTAAAGCAGAATTAAACCAATAAACGGCTGAACTTAAATTTATGCAGCATGCAAAAATACTGTTGGTCGATGACGACCGGCGATTACGGTCGCTATTGGAGCGCTATCTTAGGGAACAGGGTTTTGTGGTGAGCGGTGTGGGCGATGGCCTGGAAATGACCAGGAGATTGGCACGCAGCCCTATCGATTTAATTGTGCTGGACTGGATGCTGCCGGGCGAGAATGGCTTGTCGATTTGCCTCAGGTTGAGCGCCGATAAAAACAATCCGCCTGTCATTATGTTGACCGGTAATAGCGGCACTGACGCACGCATTTCAGGATTGGAAGGCGGTGCTGATGATTATTTGCCGAAACCGTTCGATCCGCGCGAACTGGCCGCCCGAATTCATGCCGTGTTGCGTCGTTGTCCGCGAGTAGCCAACGCCATTCCGGCAGCAAACAGTCCGCCGTTACATTTCGGCCCGTATCGCCTGGATTGCGTGCAACGCTGTTTATACCGCGATGACCGGCAGATCACTCTGACCAGCGGTGAATACGCCTTGCTCAATGTGCTGGTGCAGCATGCAGGCACACCGCTGTCGCGTGACCGTCTGGCTTACCTGATTAATGGTCGCAACCACGACTATGACAACCGTTCGCTAGACGTAAAAGTATCCCGATTGCGCCGTCTGCTTGAAGACGATCCGGCCCGTCCGTGCTATTTGCAAACGGTTCGCGGTCTGGGTTATATGCTGACGCAGCAAGAGGAGATAACATGAAGCTGCTTCCGGAAACATTATTTGGACGTATGTTCATGTTGACGCTGTTTATCATGGTGTTCAATTTTCTCCTGGTATGGTCTGTCCTTGCCTTTTTTTTGACACGACCAGCCGGACATTGGCTAGCCACTGCCAGTCAATCGCTGATGATGATAGTCGAGGAAGTGACGGCACACAACGATGCGGATGCCAACCGCCTGTTGCTGGAGCGCATGCATCAACAGAGCGGCATGGTGATTGTCAACAATATTGACGAACGCTATGATGCACCGCCGAACTTGCCAATATTTAATAGCTTGCAGACCACCCTGAATGATGCCGGGAGCGATGCGCTGTTGCTACGCCTACAGCGGCAACCGCAAAACAGACTTTGGCTGCTGCATACCAAGTCTCCAGTATTTTCGTTAGGTATGCCGGTTGGAGACTTAGGCAATGCGCCGAATCTTTTACGGATAATTTTTCTGGCTAACGTATTTTTGTCGGCTGTTATGGCTTTTTCCATTGCGCGTTACCTGACCGCCCCGTTAAAAGACTTGGCTGAAGGCGCTCGGTCTATAGGCCGCGATTTAAACTGCGTGGACATTAGTCCACGCGGCCCTATTGAAATTCGCGAGGTGGGTCAGGCTTTAAACCAGATGCGGGCCGATCTTGACCGTACAGTCAAAGCCCAAGAGATTCTGCTGGCGGGCATTTCCCATGACCTGCGCACACCATTAGCACGCATCCGTTTGACTACCGAACTGATGGCGGTGGATGCCGGGGATTTGGCGCTAGGCATGAAAGACGATATAGAGGAAATGAACGCGATTTTACAGCGCTTTATCGAGTTGGCGCGGGTTAATATCGAAGAAGCCGAGCCTTGGCAAATAGGTGAAATTACGCCCTTATTACTCGATATAGCGAAAAAATATCGACGCACCCAAGTGGATTTGACCCTGTCCCTGGATAAATTGCCGCCAGTACGTTACAAACCGATGGCCTTGCGGCGGCTTTTGTATAACCTGATCGACAACGCCGTAAAGCATGGCGGTGGTCAAGTTAAACTCACCGCCCAAACTCGTGGCCATAAAATGGAACTATGCGTTTCCGACCAGGGCATCGGTCTGCCCATGACCACTGCAGAGCTGCTTACTTATTCAGATCTTACCGACCATCAGGGGTATGGCAACGGCTTGGGTCTGCTCATTGTGCAACGGATCGCAAAATTGCACGACGCAGAATTGACATTTCGCAACCCTAGCCAAGGCGGCGCAGAAATTATAATGGGCTTAAGCGCGTATGCTGATCCCGGATAAAATTTGCCCTGGCTCCTTTATACCCTCAATCAATAATCGCACTGTCCAGGTGTTTAGCGGAGCTGAGGCCCTTTAATTTAGATTTATCCTTAATACCTGCAAATCGGGTTCCTGTAAGGTTCGCTCCTGAAAAATCAGTCTCTTCAAGCGAAGTTCCTGTTAAATCGGCACCTGATAAATTGGCTCCCGAAAAATTAGCGCCGGAAAGGTCTACGCCAAACAATACGGCATTTTGCAGATTAGCTTCGGAAAAATTGGCATAGCGCATCAAGGCACGGTCGAAATTGGCATAGGCAAGATTGGCTCCAGATAAATTGACATTATTCAGGCTCGCCCGCATCAACCCCATGGACTGGTTTTTCATATCAGCGCCCCAGTTGGCATGGGACAGATTGGCATGGGACAGATTGGCGCGATCCATGACGCCAATAAACCGGCTGCCACTCAGATTGGCGTTACTCAAATTTGCGCCGCCGACATGAACGCCAAAAATGCTGGTGTTGGACAGGTTGGCATTGGAAAAGTTGACCTTCGAGAGCACTGATAAATCCAGGTTCAGCCCGGACAAATCACTGTTGCTTAAATTGGATCTGCGCAAATCCGACCCCCACAAATCAGCAATTTTAAAATCCAGTCCGGATAAATCCAGGTTGGTCAAATCCTTTCTGCGTAAGTCAGCAGGATGTGATTTATCTGCGTTGGCGAGGCGCTTTTCTACTTCTGACCGATCCAAATCAGCCGCCGATAACGACATGCATCATAACGCTGACAACATCCCCAACCAGTAACCATTAATTTTCATGTGCATACCTTTAAGTAGATTAATAAAATCAATCGAGAATAAAAAATAACAACAAAATATAGACCTGCCAAGCTATTGTGACTAAACCTGAGCACGCTATAAACTGAAATAGGCAGGATCAATTATCTTGCCGAGACGATTATATAGGATGCGCTGTTTAAATAAGCTAAAATAAATCTTCCTGATTAGCAAGATGCTTCAGCTTGGCGAAGCCAATAAGCCGGACGAGGCCCG
>JBAXXH010000198.1:0-6105 GCA_037127995.1 Methylococcaceae bacterium
TATTAGATAAATCCCCCTCAATCCCCCTTTTTCAAAGGGGGAGGTGAATACTTACTGGAAAGGCAGTTATATCGATATTTGTGTGAAAGTTATTTAAAATAGGGACTTACGTAGTTTAGTCCAGACTGGCAAACCATCCATCAATTACCTTAAGGATACATGTAATTATTCTGCTGGGTACAATCCATATTAAGATGTTTTAACCAAAGCCGTAAGTGCCATATTCTGGAAATAATATTCAAAGCAATAACGAAATACGTAAAATTCGATGGTGTGCTATTATTGATTACGAAAGAAAGCGGCACACGAGTAATTTATTATCGGGAACCCTGCACTATCAAAATATTGGGTTATCTTAATAAAAATTGGCGACCTTAATCTGTGTCATTATTAAAACCAATTCATAATAGGGATCAATATCAAGCCATCAAAATCCTGTGTCTCAGCTAAGGTTTTAATAAAGTTAGTACAAGCTGATCCTAACTAAGTCAGTAGGGAAAGTCTAAATTTGAATCATGTATAATATTTTGATGTTCTTGCGCGAGTGTCTGCTAAGAGCAATTTTAACACATTACTTTCGATGTAGCCTTTGGGTCAGCTGTCCATTTATTTACCCAATATGAATGGCCGCTTGAGTAAATTCAAGTGACTCGTTCGGTTCAGAATGAGCGGCTGGTTTAAGTCGTAAAGATTGGCAGATTTGAGGAAGAATATGTAGGTCATTAGTGACTAAAATTATATCATTACAACTTTATGGCCCAACAATGAAATAATTCTTGTCGTCCCCCTGGCAACCCCCGGAGCAATTCTATGAACAATGAGCTGAACAAGATTGTTGAATTGCGCCACGACAGACCGCATCAGTTTCTCGGTCCTCATCGCTTGCCCGACGACCAACAGCTTGTTATCCGTGCCTTTATTCCTGATGCGGCCGAGATTAGCGTTTTCATCAAACGGCCGATCAAAAAAATCGTCAACATGAAAAAAATTCATCCTGACGGGATTTTTGAAGCGCAAATTACGGCCAAAGACGATGGCGGGAGCCTGGATTACGTGTTTCGGGTGATCGACCAGAATAACCGGCGTTTAGCGCTCCGTGACACTTACCAATTCAGACCGGCAGACCTTAATTCCGACCAGGAAGCACGTTTTTTAGCAGGCGAAGAGGGCTTTTTACTCAGGCGTCTCGGGGCTCAGTGCGAAACCCGCGATGCCACTGCCGGCGTCCGTTTCGGAGCCTGGGTACCGGATGCACTGCGAGTTTCGGTAGTGGGTACTTTTAACTGTTGGGATAACCGTTGCCATCCGATGCAACGAATCAGTGTGTCCGGTTTGTGGCAGTTGTTCATTCCAGGCGTGAAGGACGGCGATTTTTATAAATTCGAAATCCGTATGCTGAGCGGCGACATAGTTATGAAGACTGATCCTTACGCATTCCGTATCGAAGATGCCCCGGCCGCAGCGGCGATTGTTTGCAATTTGGAGCAAGCGCATCATTGGCAGGATGGGAAATGGAGAACACAAAAAGCGTCGCAGGTACCAGCTGTGTTCAAGTTTGCTTCGGCGCAACAGACTTTTGCCGGGTTACCTGCCATCACGGATGACGATCTCACCCGGCTAAGCGAGCAGGGTTACAGTCATTTGGAAGTTCCCGCTTGCTGTGTTTGGAATAGCGAAGACGCGACATTTTTTTCGCCCCATCCCGAGTTCGGCACACCGGTGCAAGTGATGGGGTTGATCGACCGCTGTCACCGGCACGGTCTCGGTTTTCTAATCGGCAGCCTGCCACTGCGGTTACCGGCTGCGCAAAAAAATATCGTGTATTTAGATGGCGAGCTTTTAAATGAGTCACTGAAAGTTCCTGCGCAGCAGGATGCGTTCTGCTCCGATCGAAATGTCCCCGGCGTTAAAAACTTATTATTGTCTTACGTTCGTTTTTGGCAGCAACACTATCATATCGACGGATTCCGGGTGGAAGGTGAAAACTATTTCCTTTACCGGCATTTGATAGCCGCCTTTGTTGCGAAAAATATCAGGCTACTATGGCTGGTCGATGGCCTCGAACCGGCATTCACGCCAGCCAAAGAAGTGATCAAGCGTCTTTTTTTTAATCGTCGGCGGATTGATCCCTTTACCGTTCTGGGGCCGCACAAACAGTTGTCCAAAAAAACGGCGTGTATTCGCGCCATTCTGCCGCGAGCCAGGCAAGCTTACGTTTATTTTCCGGATCAGCCCGAAGTTTGCTACGCAATGCAGGCGATCTACGAGACCGTATTATGGCAGGCGATCATTCCTCTCGGCTGCGTGGAACAGGCGTATCGTCTGCATACTTTCGATGCGGACGGGAAGCATGACGATAAGCTTGATACCTATGCCTTCGATGTTTCATTCATCAAAGAGGCGGACAAAAAACTATTCGCAGACGGTAAACATTACCTTATTTATCAAGTGTTGGGTGCACACCAGCGGCATTACGCCGACGTCAAGGGCGTCAGTTTTGCAGTGTGGGCACCCAATGCTGTGGCGGTGAACATTGTCGGAGACTTCAATCATTGGGAAGGCGACGGGCATCCGCTGCGTTTTCATCCTGATGCCGGAATCTGGGAACTGTTTGTGCCGGCTGTCAGCAGCGGCGCGCACTACCAGTTTGAAATCCATACACAGAACGGCGAGCGTTTGCTGAAATCCGATCCCTACGCCTTCTTGACGCAAACAGCCCCGGCCACCGAAAGCGTGGTTTATCCGATCGAAGCTATTTACGCATGGCAGGATCAGGAATGGATGGAGCAGCGGCGCAGAATCAATGTTTGGCGGACGCCAATCAGCATTTATGAGGTTCATCTGGGCTCTTGGCTGCGCGGCCCCGGCAAGCGCCATCTGAATTATAACGAATTGGCAGACCGGCTGATTCCATACGTCAAGGACATGGGCTTTACCCATATCGAAATTTTGCCGATTGCCGAACATCCGTATGAGCCGTCGTGGGGTTATCAGGTATCAAATTTTTATGCGCCAAACTCACGTCTCGGCAAGCCGGAAGAACTGATGACGTTCGTCGACCGTTGTCACCAAAACGGTATCGGCGTACTGCTCGACTGGGTGGCTGGCCATTTTCCGAAGGACGCACATGCCTTAGCCAAATTCGACGGCACCCACTTGTATGAACATGAAGACCCGCGGAAAGGAGAGCATAAGGAGTGGGGAACGCTGATTTTCAATTATGGGCGACGCGAAGCGGAAAATTTTCTGATTGCCAATGCATTGTTTTGGCTGGAACATTATCATTTCGATGGACTTAGGGTCGATGCGGTCGCATCAATGCTCTATCTGGATTATTCGCGGAAAGCCGGGGAATGGCTTCCGAACATCTACGGCGGCAACGAAAATCTGGAAGCAATCGAATTTTTGAAGCATGCCAATTACATCGTTCACAACCGATTTCCCGGCGTGCTGATGATCGCCGAGGAATCCACCGCCTGGTCGGGAGTGTCCCGTCCGACCGACTCCGGCGGGCTCGGTTTCGGCTTCAAATGGAACATGGGTTGGATGCACGATGTGCTGGGCTATCTGCAAACACCGCCCGAATACCGCCCTTATCATCACAATCGACTGACCTTCGTGCTTCATTACGCCTTCGACGAGAACTTCGTTTTGTCGCTGTCGCATGACGAAGTGGTGCATCTGAAAGGATCGCTATTCACAAAAATGCCGGGGTGCGAATGGGAGAAGTTTGCCAACTTACGGCTGTTGTTTTTCTTTATGTTTACCCATCCGGGCAAGAAACTGAATTTCATGGGTAGCGAATTCGCGCAAATCAAGGAATGGAGCGAATCCGGCGCTTTGCAATGGCAAGTTCTGCATAACGAGCCCCATCAACGGCTGAAATTTTACTTCAAATCATTGAACCAGCTGTATCGCAATGAACCGGAACTGCATGAAATGGACTGCAAACCGGTCGGTTTTGAATGGATCGATGCCAATAACCACGAGCAAAGCATTATCGTGTTTAGCCGCAAGGCCAAGGATCCGCGCATTGCACTAATCGTCGTCATCAATTTTTCGGCGATTTCGCGCTTCGATTTTCGTATTGGCGTGCCTTATCCGGTTTCCTATTCGCTGTTATTTAACACGAATGACATCAGTTTTGGCGGACTGAGTGCGCAGGAGCCGGAAACAACCTGCGCGGCAATGGACATTCCCTGTCATCAGCAGCAATTTTCGATCCGAATTGATAGGCTACCGGCGTTGACCGCAATCCTGCTGAGGCCCGTATTACCTGGCGCTGTTGAATAAAAAATCGTAACATTTTTATTTCATTGAAATTTATATTGTTATTTTATCTATATATCAATTTATTGCTGATTTATTGGTTGACTTCAATAGTTTTTAAAACGTGAGTGTTCATATTTTGTAGGGGGAAATCCCTTGCGGTTGCCCTAGTAACATAACATCGTAGCATCAAAGGGCAGGCGTAAATCCAGCCCCTACGATAAAAAATTCCGTCATACTTGGCCGCTTTATCAGTTCTAATTAATGCAAATATGTATTTTTATAAAAGTATAAAAGGGTCTGACCCTAGGCTGTCGAAATATAACGAATTGAAACTAAAAAAATTTACCGGTTTTTGGCTTGCCACTTGACAAGAATTCTTTAATTAATTTAATGCAGTTATATCATTATCACGAAACTGAAAAGCAAATATTTAAACATTAATAAAAAACGGTTTATTTCGACAGCCTAGTCTGACCCTAATACTGCTACATTAAAAATATCTATATTATAATCAATGTGTTGGAATGCAAATAAATGGCGAGATCAAACTCAAAAAGTGTTGAGAAAAACAGATTGCGATTCTATTTCTATTTAACTTGTTGATTTTTCGTATATTGGTCGCTTTAAAAAGATCACATTTTTGTATACTTTTAACATACAACCTGTTGATTATTAAATTAATTAAAATTTAAGGTAGCAGTATTAGGGTCTGACCCCATCGATTGTTGAACCCTTATTTTTGAGCTGACAATCAGAGTCATTCCTTGATTTTCTAGAAACCGGACATTGAGAAACAACTTCAGACAGACACCTGACTCCGACTTAATTACGGTGCAATAAGTACTTTTGGTACTGCCGGTTCGATATAATCGAAAAGACCTGTAACTGGATTATGATTATAAAAACCTACGCTGGGTTGCCCGCCAACTTTAACCGTTGCGGCCCATACCAATTTACCTGTTGCTACTTCGTATATTTCCGATTTAAGGCGAATTCCGATACGTGCCATCGAAATGGGTATCGTCAATGCAAATGAACCAAACCAAGATAAATCATCAATCCAAGTCAATTCAGTGAACGAGCCGTGAATAATCAGAATACCGTCTACTTTCGTATTATTGCCAATCTTTTTAACGATATTAGCAATAGTAGTAGGCGGGATACCTTTCGGGTAATCTTCCCCATACTCAGTTAACTGCCCGGTCAAATTCTCCAATTCTGATAGTGGAATATCAATAACTTCAGACACCCAGATCTCTAGGATTTTAAGTCGACCCCACTTTGAATACCATGCGTAAATTTGTGCGTGGAAATAGAGTCTCCGTTGCATTGAGCTCGGTGCAAAGTTTTTCAATGACCTTGTCAGACATTACATTCGCTGAATGATGAAGACGGATGGTTAATGTTTGCGTGTCCAGATCAGGCAGCAAGTCTGCTTCAGTTTTATAAAGCGCACAAAGCAAGGTCAGACACCCAGATCTCTAGGATTTTAAGTCGACCCCACTTTGAATACCATGCGTAAATTTGTGCGTGGAAATAGAGTCTCCGTTGCATTGAGCTCGGTGCAAAGTTTTTCAATGACCTTGTCAGACATTACATTCGCTGAATGATGAAGACGGATGGTTAATGTTTGCGTGTCCAGATCAGGCAGCAAGTCTGCTTCAGTTTTATAAAGCGCACAAAGCAAGGTGCGAGCTTCATCAGGATGGGACATGACTTCACGAACACTGTTAGCCATCGCTGTTTCCGCTCGATAAGCCGTCATTTTGATGGTATCTACCAGATGTTTGCTTTGCGTGCTTAACTGTTTAAACTTCTGCTCTTCAGGTAAAT
>JBAXXH010000199.1:0-6029 GCA_037127995.1 Methylococcaceae bacterium
GTTGATTGCTTTCAGTATTCTGTTTTCTGCTAATTATGCAATGGCAGCAACAGACCTAACAGCGCAAGAAAATTTTGTCAGAGCGCGTATAAAGAGTCATCAGCAAGATACAGATCACACAGTCCATTTGCAACCTGTCGATAAAAGCCTGGAATTTCATGGTATTTTTTATGGTTATCTCCCTTGCAATGATTGTAACGGGATTAAATCAACGCTGTCTTTAAAACAAAATAACAATTATCTGCTGGTCACTCAGCCCGCCAAAGAATCATCAAGGGAGTATTACGAGAAAGGAAAGTATGGTTGGAATGATGAAACTCATACTGTTGTTTTAACACCGCGTAACGATTCAAGCATACGGAAATATCTTATTAAAGATGAAGGGACACTCATTCTGCTTAACACGGATGGAACGCAGATGAAGGGCGATAAGGACGATAGCTATTTTTTGCGCAGGAGTGATATGGTAAAGGCGCGTGAGATACACATGCACTAAGATAAATGTGTGTGGCTTAATGGAGCGTTACTTAAGCACAGCAAGTGTAAGCCCGTACCAAGATGGATGACTGGAAAGCGACTCGTCTTTCAATTTATTGAAAGATATTGTGAGAATAGTAGAAAACACGGTGGTCTTGCGAAATCACACCAGCTTGCCAAAG
Organism: Methylococcaceae bacterium; assembly: GCA_037127995.1. GTDB lineage: Bacteria > Pseudomonadota > Gammaproteobacteria > Methylococcales > Methylomonadaceae > Methylobacter_C. The sequence goes on from JBAXXH010000199.1 coordinate 660, forward strand.
GCGAGCGTATGTGGTGATTTGTTTGATGGCAAGGCCGCCTTTGTTATCGGCAACATAAAATACGCCTTCGGGTATTTTATGCATTGTTTGAGGGCTGTAAATTGCACTGGTTTACCCGCTATTTGATATTTCTTGGTGTTGACATGTTTATAGTGAACTAATAGACTGATCATTTAGAAATTACCGCCGTTGCTTTGTGACGCAGGGCATACCCAAATTCAAAACAAGATTTATGATAATCACGCCAGAAATAATCGGCTATGTAGCCGCCAGTTTAACGACAGCCTCTTTTTTACCTCAAGCTATTTTAACGATAAAAACCAAAGACACGGAATCTCTTTCGTTAAGCATGTACAGTCTGTTTACAGCGGGTGTGTTTTTTTGGCTTATTTACGGCGTTTATATCTCCGATAAAGCGATTATTTTTGCCAATGCAATTACCTTGGTATTGGCCACATCCATTCTGTTTTTTAAGATTTATAATGTGCTGTTCAAAAACGGTTAGTTGATAGTCACTTGTCAGTTAACGACAACCGCCGCATTAAAAAATGAAATGCAGGTAACGCGGCTTCTGCGTAAAAATAATTTATTGGCATGAACCACCAACGGAGATATGAAGAATGACTAATAAAGTGTCCTTGACCCAGTTCATTATTGAGCAACAGCGAGGTTTGCCGGAGGCATCAGGAACGTTTACGCTGTTGCTGAATAATATTGTGACCGCTTGTAAAGAAATATCGCACTTGGTTAATCGGGGCAACCTTGTGGGGGTATTGGGCAGTGCCGAGTCCGAGAATGTGCAGGGTGAGGTGCAAAAAAAACTGGATATCATCACCAATGACATTATGGTTAATGCGCTTAACTGGACGGGGCATCTGGCGGGTATGGCGTCAGAAGAAGTAGACGATATTATTGCCATTCCGGCGCAGTATCCAAAAGGTAAATATTTGGCGTTATTTGATCCTTTGGATGGATCTTCAAATATTGATGTCAATCTGGCGGTGGGGACTATTTTTTGTATTTTACGTTGCCGTGAAGGTGTAGAGCCTGCCGTTGAGGATTTTTTGCGTCAGGGTGCGGAGCAGGTTTGTGCCGGTTTTGTGCTTTATGGGCCGTCAACCATGATGGTTTTAACAACGGGACATGGCGTTAATGGTTTTACGCTTGATCAGGATATCGGTGAGTTTATTCTGACCCATCCCGACATGAACATTCCTGAAGAGACCAGCGAGTTTGCCATTAATATGTCAAATCAGCGCTTTTGGGAGCCGCCTGTGCAGCGTTATATTGATGAATGTTTGCAAGGGACAGAAGGGCCGCGCGGCAAAAACTTTAATATGCGTTGGATTGCTTCGTTGGTTGCCGAGGTTTATCGAATCCTGACGCGGGGTGGCGTATTTTTATATCCATTTGATTTACGTGATCCATCAAAACCCGGCAGATTACGGCTTATGTATGAAGCCAATCCGATGGCGTTTATTATTGAGCAGGCGGGTGGCGCTTGTTCTACGGGTCGTGAGCGTATTCTTGATATTAAACCCACCGGCATTCATCAGCGCGTGCCGTTGGTTTTGGGATCAAAAAACGAAGTTGAGCGGATTGTCGCTTATCATCAGGAAGGATGATATTGATTGTAGGTGATGATAGCTATTAGCGGCAGTAATACCACGAAGAGACGAGGTTTATGTCTTCGTATCTTCGTGGTGAAAGCCTTTTCTGTCTTGTTTTAGGGCTGCTTCAATGCATTATTACTTTTGGTTATTGGCATTGTCATCTATCGTTTTTCGCTGTTGCGCGGCTTCATCCTGAAGTACGTGCTCGACTTGTTTGGCTTTTTCCAAGGCTTCCAGCTGGGTTTTAAACACCATTGGATCAGGTGTCTTGGCTTGCTTGTCTTTTTCTTCACAGCCTGTCATTGAAGTAAACAGCAGCAATATTAGCGTCAACTTTAGAATGGGTTTCATGGGTTCTGCCTCTTTAGTGATGACTCGCTCATGCTAATAAGTGAAGAATATCAGGGCAGTTTATTGGCTTCTGATGCTTTGTTGTAGTCAACGCCCACACTGACAATAAAGCTGGTGGCTTCTTCTATATTCATAGCCGATTGTATTAATTTTGACTTGTCGACAATCACCGTAAAGCCGGAGGTTGGGTTAGGTGATGTTGGGATAAACAGTATATATTTATCATCGTGCTTGTTAGTCACATAAGCCGGCACCCAAATACCTTCTTTGGGATATTCAACATAAACAACTTCCTTGGTCATGGTTTGTTCATGTGATGAAAACATGTTGATGACTTTTTTAAGTACCCGGTAAATTGTGTTCAAAAAAGGGATTCTGTCGATAACAAAATCAAAAATGCCAATCACCCAGGAACGACCTTTTTTGACAATGGTGCTGCCTATAGACACTAATATAACAAAGCTGACGGCGAAAACCAGAGCGGTATAAAGGTAATTATCGGAAACATCGTAAACAACGTTAAATAAATTGGAAACAAGTCCTTTTACAAAAATAATAATTTGCAACACGATAACAATAGGAATAACCGCAAAGACGCCGATCAGGAAATAATTTAATAGCTTTTTAGTGAGCTCGTTCATTTGTTTTCTCCATGGTTTATACCGACTTAATCATCAAGCTATCTGATGACGATTTAAAATTCTCTCAATCGGTAAAATACCACCTACAGACTTGGAGAAAATATGCCCATTATTATAAGCGAATTTACGTTAGATGTATGAGTGATAGAAAGTTCTGCGAAAAAAAGCTTGGGTGGTGTTGATAGCCGTTGATGCCTGTGTTACGTGGCTATAATTTTTGTCTTACCGTGCCGATGTAACTGATTTTCCTGTAAAGTTAAGGTGCAGTTTAAAGCCGATATTTTTTATTATTGGGTCAGCGCATAGTGGGATTGCACTGGTGCTATAACCTGTGAGTTTTTAAAATCAGGAGACGTTGTTATGCCAAAAAATGTATTGATTACCGGAGCCGTCAAGCGCATTGGTGCTGCTTGTACGCGCTTATTACATAGTGAAGGGTGTAATGTATTTTTGCATTACCGGTCGTCAAAAGAAGCGGCTTTGGCACTTTGTTATGAATTAAATCAACTGCGTCCTGATTCGGCTTACATGATGCAGGCCGATTTACTCAATAGCGATGAGTTGGACGCGCTGGTCAGTGAGGCTTGTATGGCTTGGGGCGGAATAGATGTGCTGGTCAATAACGCGTCATCTTTTTATCCAACGGCAATGGCGGATGTCACTCAGCAGCAGTGGGATGAGTTAATCGGCTGTAATTTAAAAGCGCCCTTTTTTTTGGCAAAAGCATTGTCAAAAACGTTAGCGAAAAATAGGGGGTGCATTGTTAATATTGCTGATATTTACGCTGAGCGCGGCTTGAAGGGGTATCCGGTTTACAGTATTGCCAAGGCCGGATTGGTGGCTATGACTAAAATCCTGGCTAAGGAATTTGGGTCGAAAATTCGTGTGAACGCAGTGGCACCGGGGGCTATACTTTGGCCGGATAATGATATGTCTGCACAGGGAAAGCAGGAGATTTTACAGCGGGTGGCTTTGGGGCGGTGTGGTGAACCGGCTGATATTGCCAAGGCGGTATGGTTTTTAATTAAAGATGCCGATTATATGACAGGACAAATACTGACTGTTGATGGCGGGCGTACTTTGTTTTGTTAAGTTTAAGACGCGATAAATCGCGTCTTGGCTTTGGTTAACGAGTCCAGGTCGGTGTAATCCGTTTTTGCTTGAGATTGGTTTTATCGAATTTTTCCCAGAGATCAGCGTAACTCACTTGGCTAACCGGATGTTTTAAAGTTGGGGCAATTTCTGCCAAAGGTTCAAGCACAAAAGCGTAGCGTTCAATTTCATCGCGAGGTATCTGGAGCCGTCCTTCATTAAGTATCAGGCCGTCATAAAGAATAAGGTCTAGGTCAAGGGTACGGGGCGAGAATTTCTGGCTGTTGCGCGTGCGACCGTTGTCCAGCTCAATTTGGCGTAGCAGATGGGCGACTTCTTTCACGTCTAAATCTGACTTAAAACCAACAACAAGATTGTAAAAAGTATCCCCCGTAAAGCCGACGGCATCTGATTCGTAAATACTTGAGATAGTCAATTTGCCAAAATGATGTTCAAGCGCTTTTAGGCTGGCAAGTATATTTTTATCCTTGTCGATATTGCTGCCTATGCTTATGTAACCGTTGGGCATGGTTTACTTCTCGCCTCGTTCTATGATAATGCCGACATCACTGGCACCACGAATTGCGCCTTTTTTATTCAGGGTTATTTTTACCCAGGTTACATTAAATTCAGTGCGAATAATACCGGCTATTTCAGAGATTAATTTTTCAACAAGAAAAAACTGGCTGGCTTCGACAAAAGCGATGATGCGTTTGGAAACGGTTTTGTAATCAAGTGCATATTGAATGTCATCGGTCTCTGCGGCTTTGTTTATGTCAAAAGCCATCTCAATATCAAGCACAACGGTTTGTTTGGTTTCCCTTTCCCAATCATAGATACCGATGATTGTTTCAATTTCAAGCCCGCCTAAAAAGATGATGTCCATAGTTATTTCCGGTTATGATGTGTATTTTAATAAAGCGGTAAGTATCAGGTAAATGTGCCCCGCTTACAAGTTCTGTGTGAGGAAAGAGTTACATGATTGAATGGTTGTTTGTTCCGGTTGCTTATCTAATAGGTTCTATTTCCAGTGCAATTATTATTTGCCGTCTGATGGGTTTGCCAGATCCCCGCGAACAAGGCTCAGGGAATCCGGGTGCGACTAATGTCATGCGTTTTGGCGGCAAAAAGGCGGCAGCGATTACTTTATTGGGTGATTTGCTTAAGGGCTTGCTGCCTGTTTACCTCGCCAATTTTCTGGGAATGTCTTTTGAGTTATTGGCAGTCATTGGCTTGGCGGCTTTTATGGGACATCTTTATCCGGTGTTTTTTAGGTTTAAAGGGGGTAAGGGCGTGGCGACATCCATTGGTGTTTTGCTTGGCTTTTCCTGGTTGCTTGGGTTTACTTTTATAGGTACTTGGTTGCTGATATACAAGGTCGGTAAAATTTCCTCTTTATCTGCGTTGTGTGCCTCTGTTTTATCGCCGGTTTATGCTTGGTTTATTGTGGGTGACATTTATATCGTGGGGGCGGCAACGGTTATGATGGTGTTTTTGCTCTGGCGACATAAAAGTAATATTCAGCGATTGTTGAATGGCGAGGAATGATTTTTTAGGTGAAAGGTTTTTTTAGGCGCAAGGTTAAAGGTTAAAGGTTAAAGGTTAAAGGTTAAAGGTTAAAGGTGAAAGGTGAAAGGTGAAAGGTGAAAGGTGAAAGGTGAAAGGTGAAAGGT
>JBAXXH010000200.1:0-5937 GCA_037127995.1 Methylococcaceae bacterium
ACTGGAAGATTACTCACGCATTCAGCGCGGCGATGTTAAAACGCATAACTGACAATCTTAACCGGCAAGCCGGTTTAGCCATAAGCAAATGCCCGCTATCAACATAATTGAGCCATTTGCGCTGTTCTGTAAACCTTGATATTTCTAGTCTGTAGCGCCTCGTAAAATTCGTTCACCCCAATTTTCAACGGTAGAATCAGGGTTTGAGGGGGGTAGATTTTGATGAAATTCGTTTTTTACAAATTTCCACCCCAGAATTAAAGCTAATAATTACAATATGTTAGAATGATAAAATAATTTGTGAAAAATAAATTATCTTATTAATCAAGGTGTTATTTTACAGCGCAAATGGCTCTAATTAGCTTAACATTGGAAACCCAAAGGCAGACTTGGCAAAAGTATCTTCAGCTCGATAAACGGCATGCATAAAATAGCTTGCCCGAATGAGTGATTGGCAAAATTGAATGGGAATAGGGATTTGAATCAGTCTTTAATGTATTACATTGACGACTGGTTGGCTTCATAAAGTTCTTTGCGAACTGTGATGATCAACGCTTTAATTTATTTCGATGAGGTAATGCTGAACGAGGCCAGTCAAGGATTTCCAAGACATACAGCTCACAAAACAAATTCTGTAAAATTAACTGCTAATCAGGAGGCTTTGAAAAACAGATAGATAATGAACATAAAAATCCCTCCCCGCCATGATATAAAACGGGGAGGGCAATAACTTTATTTGCCTGAAATTTCTGCAGCGGTGCTGTTATTTGAGGTGTGTCTTTTCTCAATTTTTGTAAATGTTTCTTTCTGGAGCTCAGCAACCGCACCACTTTCCAAATGCTTTGTTTCGTCTTTCTTTAGCATGACCACCAAAAGTATAATTGCAGCGATACAAACGCCAACGATTACCCATGTGTTATCTTTTTCTTGTACTTCAGCCATTTTAAAATCCTCTATAGTTATTAGTATTTATTATTCCCTCTCCACAAGGGATCAATTCAAAAATCAAATTTTATGAATTGGTTGCCGAATTAACTTTCAACAACGGTGTATTTTTTAACATGAGATAGCGTGTCATGTCAAAACTATAAATAAAAAAACACTGAAATAACATTAAATATTTTTTTGGCAGGAGCTTCTTTATGGCTATAACACTGATATTTTATTTATTAACCAACTGAAAAATAAAAGAATATTTTTCTTGCTCACTAACAATACGCCGAATGCCGCCCAACAGCTTCTTTGGTCAGGTAATGCGAATCAGTTAAGGCATGACTGTCTGGAAATAATTTGACCGAAAATAACCGGAGTTTTTAGTTGCTTAATGGATCCACTTTTAAGCTTCATATACTGAATCAACCGATTTGGCGTGGTGGTTTTTGAGTATCCAAGTAACGCTCATCACGCCCGGTCGAGACAATTGCACGATTTTAATCGGCTTCATCAGAACTCAAGGCTTGCAATTTAAGTTAAGACAATCTACTTTTATTTTTATAAAATTACCTGACAAAGCTCTTTTGTCCCCAGTTGTTATACAATAACCCTCCTTTTTTGCTATTCCACGTGTTGCCTTAATGAATAAATCGAAAAAACTTCTCCGTTCTGATATACGTTATGAATGCGGTGATAGTTCTTATGAACAAGGAAGAAGTTATTTTGATATAGGTCTGGTCATTAAGCTGGATGTTGAAAATGAAGGGGCTCTTTTTGTACAGCTTAACTCATCCGTTAAAAGTAGTGATGCCCTTCCGTATCAGCAAAATATTCACATAGCCTGGCGTCCTGATTACAGCGCGGCAAAGATCACGGGGAAATGTTCTTGCCCGGTTGGCCATAACTGCAAACACGTAGCTGCTGCCTGCCTGCATTATCAAAATATCAATCAAACCCCCTCATTGCCTGCGGTTACCAGCGCCCGTTGCATGGCCTGGCTGGACAGTCTGAATGAACCTGAGCCTCAGCAACATAACATCTACCAGGAATTTGTTGTTTATATCCTTAAACCTGGCGAAACAAAACATGAAGTGACTGTCGAGTTTCTGATCACCAAAGCAAACAAATCAGGGCGTCTTGGCAAAGCCAGAAAAACAACCTTGGCCAATCTTCGTTACAGCTTTTCATACCTCAGCTATATTCAACCGCTGGACGAAGAAATTGCGCGATTAATGACAGCGCTTAACACGTTAAAAGGTGAACCCATACTGGTTGGTGCCATCGGTTACATCGCCTTGTCAAAATTATTGCAAACCGGTCGATTGTTCTGGGAAAACGCCGAGAACCCGCCTTTAAAAGTGGGTGCTAACCGGGATTTACGCTTTGATTGGCATCAACAGGAAATGGGGTGTTATCAACTATCGGTTGCCGTCGAACCATCGGCAACACTACTGTTGACTGATCCGCCCAAGTATCTGGATATTATCCAAGGTACCGCAGGCGGGTTTATTAACAGCACGCCCAGTGCCGATCAATTAAATAAAATTTTGTCTGTCCCGCTTATTCCTGCTGAATTTGTCGATGAATTCAGTTTTAAATTGACGGTTGAGCACCCAAACCTGCACCTGCCTGCGCCCAAAAAAGTTGAATTAATCGATCAGGATGAACTGGCACCTACCCCCCAATTATTGTTATACGGCCAGCCATTAAATGCCCAAAATTATTTTCATTTTATGGCAGTGAGCTTTAATTACGCAGACTGCAAACTTCCTGCCATTCCCTCTGAAGACTTCAGCATTATAAAAACCGGCCAGGGTTTTGTGCGTATTAAACGGGCGCTGGACATTGAACGCAAGGCAATAAATCGTCTGGCAGAAAAAGGTTTCAGCACTGCGCCGTCCAATAAAACCGGCTCGCAGGAACTGGTTCTTTTTAGCGACGCCGCAAACAGCAATGAGAGTGCCTCATGCTGGCGAGAGTTTATCCAAAACGCGCTTCCAGAACTTGAACAGGAAGGCTGGGTTATCGACATTGCCGACAGCTTTAAGCTTAATTTTCAAACCGCTCAAAACTGGAATGCCGAGATCAGCGAAAGTCAAAACGACTGGTTTGAAATGCACTTCAATGTAGAAATTGGCGGCCAATCCTATCCCTTGCTGCCCTTGATTATGCCGGTGCTGCAAAACTACGATCCGGAAAACCTTCCCGACATACTCAATATATCGCTGGGGGATCACAATTATCTGAGCGTCCCCAGCGACAAAATAAAACCCATACTGGCTGTTTTATTTGAATTATTCAACACCAGTACACTGGAAAAAGACGGCACACTTAAAGTATCCCGCTTTAATGCGGCCAGTCTTGCTGATATGGAGGAGAGCAGTTATGGCCTGTTTTCTTTATCAGGCGGCAAAGAACTGAGAGAACTGGGGCAAAAATTAAAGAACTTCGCCGGTATTCAAGATGTTGACTTGCCTGTCAACTTGCAGGCAGACTTGCGCCATTACCAGCAACAGGGACTTAACTGGTTGCAATTCTTACGCGAATATAAATTCGGCGGCATTCTTGCGGACGATATGGGGCTGGGCAAAACTGTTCAAACACTTACTCATTTGTTACTTGAAAAACAAAGCGGCCGCATGACGTTGCCCTGTTTAATTATTGCCCCCACCAGCTTGATGAGCAACTGGCGACGTGAAACCGAACGCTTCACCCCAGAGCTAAAAGTATTAACCTTGCAGGGTGCAGACCGTAAGCAATTGTTTGATCAAATCAACGACTATGATCTGGTACTGACGACTTATCCATTGTTAAGCAGAGATGACGAAACACTGCTTAAGCATGACTATCATTATTTGATTCTGGACGAAGCCCAAACCATTAAAAATCCGACGTCGATAGCAGCCCAGATGGTGCGCCAGATTAAAACCAATCACCGTTTGTGTTTAACAGGTACGCCCATGGAAAATCATTTAGGCGAACTTTGGGCGCAATTTGATTTCTTGATGCCTGGTTTTTTAGGCGACCATGCCACCTTTAAAAAACGCTTTCGCACGCCCATTGAAATTTATGGTGATAGCGAACAACGACTACGCCTGTCAAATCGTCTTGCGCCTTTTATGCTGCGTCGAACCAAACAGGAAGTCGCCAATGAATTGCCGCCTAAAACCGAAATTATTCGTTCAGTCCCCCTGCATCCAAAACAGGCCGCTTTGTACGAAAGCATCCGCCTGACGATGGAGAAAAAAGTCCGTGATGCGATTGCCGAAAAAGGCTTGTCACGCAGCCATATCACCATTTTGGATGCCTTGCTAAAGCTGCGCCAGACCTGCTGTGATCCGCGCACGCTGTCGCTAAAAGAAGCCCTAAAAGTAAAAGAATCAGCCAAGCTTGACCTGTTGATGGAACTATTGCCGGAACAACTGGAAGAAGGCCGGCGAATTCTGATTTTTTCACAGTTCACCCGCATGATTGCCTTGATTGAAGATGAATTAAATACCCGAAAAATAGCTTACAGCAAACTGACCGGCCAAACCCGCAAACGCGACGAAGCGATTGAGCTGTTTAAAAGCGGTGCAGTGGATGTTTTTCTTATCAGCCTGAAAGCAGGCGGAGTCGGTTTAAATCTGACTGAAGCCGATACCGTTATCATTTATGACCCTTGGTGGAATCCGGCGGCAGAAAGCCAAGCCGCCGACCGCGCACATCGCATTGGTCAGGATAAGCCGGTTTTTGTCTACAAACTGATTACTGAAAATACGGTTGAAGAAAAAATTATTGCCATGCAAGACAGAAAACGCGCACTGGCTGAAAGTATTTATAAAGGCGGCGCTAAAGAAGAGTCATTAAAACTGACGGCTGAAGATCTTACTGCCTTGTTTGAGCCGTTATAAATAATGAAATTCTCTATCATTATCCCGACCCTGAATGAGGAAAAAACCATTCAGTCTTGTTTATTGGCATTGCAACCGTTAAGGAACGACTGTGAGCTTATCATTGTTGATGGCGACAGCACCGATAACACGAGAATACTTGCCGCACCGTTAGTTGATAAAGCATTGCTATCCTCAAAAGGTCGGGGCAAACAAATGAATAACGGTGCCAAACAGGCAGGGGGAGAGATATTGATATTTCTGCATGCCGACACCTGTTTGCCTGAAAACGCATTACCGCTGATTCATGAAAAAATCAGCCTTGCCAGACAATGGGGGCGCTTTGATATTCAGTTAAGCGGTAACCTTTTTCTGTTAAAAGTTATCGCACAGATGATGAATTGGCGTTCCAGGTTTTCGGGGATTGCAACGGGGGATCAGGTTATTTTTGTTACCCGCCAGGCGTTTGAAAAAGCGGGTCAATATCCTGAAATCAACTTGATGGAAGATATCGCCCTTTGTAAAAAGCTAAAAAAAATCAGCCCGCCCATTTGCTTAAAAGACAAGGTCATCAGCTCGGGTCGACGCTGGGAACAAAACGGTATTTACCGAACTATCCTGCTGATGTGGTCTTTACGCCTGCGTTACTTCTTTGGAGAAGACCCAAAAACATTGGCTTTTCTTTACACGCAGGGTGTGTTCACGCAATTTAAATGCAGTGATTTATGCAAGCGACGTTGCCGGTAAAATTCATCTTAAATGCCATAACAGGGCGGCTATGGCTGACTTTTAAAAAGCTGCGGCCACAGTGATGATGGCTTATAAATACCCTGACGCGGTGTTAATGATTTTCTGTAAAGCGCCCGTTGCCGGCCAGGTTAAGACCCGTCTAACCACTCAATTAACGGCCGAACAGGCTATGCAGTTACACATTGAGCTCACCCAAAGAACACTAAACTTGGCAACCCGTATTAATTTATGCCCGGTTCAACTCTGGTGCATGCCCTCAACCGATCATGCTTTTTTTACTGCATCAGCGCAACGCTATCCGGTCATTCTTCAGCAACAACAAGGCCCGGATTTAGGTGCGCGAATGCACAACGCTTTTTGCCTGGCGCTTAAAAGTTACTCA
>JBAXXH010000201.1:0-5921 GCA_037127995.1 Methylococcaceae bacterium
GGTGCGGGTGTTGTTGCATCAATACTTGAATAATGATTTGGATTAGTATAATATAGCAAGTTCTGTAAAGTTTGTCTGAATAGGTCAGTAGTTCAATTGGTAGAATGGCGGTCTCCAAAACCGCTGGTTGGGGGTTCGAGCCCCTCCTGGCCTGCCAGTCAGATTAAACAAATCAATATTATCTACAATAATAAATAACACATGAATACTCAAGCAGAGCCAGCAACATCAGTTGCTGATATTGTCAAGCAGGTTTTTTCTGTCATCTTAGTGATTGCTGGTGTAGCCGCATTCTACTACTTCTCAGCGGATCACCCTTATTTCAAAGAAGTTCGGCTTTTGTATCGAGTCCTCGGATTGGTCGTTGTCATGTTGATGGTATTGGGCATGGTGTTAACAACTGGTTTGGGCCGCACTGTTTGGAGTTTCGCGTTAGAATCCCGACAAGAAGTCAGAAAAGTCGTATGGCCTACTCGTGACGAGACAGTCCGCACCACGTTACTGGTGTTCGCAATGGTTTTTATAGTGGGCTTGATTCTGTGGTTGCTGGATATGTTCCTCTTTTGGGGTGTTCGCTATTTAACTGGACAGGGCGGGTAAAGGAATGTCGTTACGCTGGTATGTTGTTCACGCTTATTCAAACTTTGAAAATAAAGTTAAGCAAGCCTTAGAGGAAAGAATTGAGAGGGAAGGTCTTCAGCAGTATTTCGGAAAGATTCTCGTTCCTACCGAAGAAATTGTTGAGATGCGCATGGGTCAGCAGCGCAAAAGTGAAAGAAAATTTTTCCCTGGCTATGTGCTTGTGCAAATGGAATTGACTGACGAGACATGGCATTTAGTTAAGGATGTGCCTAGGGTTTTGGGCTTTATAGGTGGTACGTCAGATCGTCCAGCTCCTATTTCTGAAAAAGAAGCGATGTCTATTCTTAATAGAGTTGAAGAGGGCGTTAATAAGCCTCGTCCGAAAACCTTATTTGAGGCTGGAGAGGTTATTAGAGTCATTGACGGACCATTTAAAGATTTTAATGGTGTAGTCGAAGAAGTTAACTACGAGAAAAGTAAATTGAAAATATCAGTGCTCATTTTTGGCCGGTCAACCTCTGTTGAATTAGGTTTTGGGCAGGTTGAAAAAGGCTGATAGCAAAAACGTAAACTTTGCGTTTCTGTTGTTCTACCAGATCTCTGCCTTAATAAGGTAGGGATTTTTGTGTCTAGGGGGAGCTGAAAAGCGTTTGTACCCATATTTGGAGTAAAAAATGGCAAAAAAAATAACGGCATACATTAAGCTGCAAGTAAAAGCAGGTGAAGCAAATCCAAGTCCACCAGTAGGTCCGGCATTGGGTCAGCGTGGTGTTAACATTATGGAGTTTTGTAAAGCATTTAATGCGAAAACACAAGACGTAGAAAAAGGCTTGCCTTTGCCTGTAGTTATTACCGTTTATAGTGATCGTAGCTTTACTTTTATCACTAAAACACCCCCTGCTTCAATTCTTTTGAAGAAAGCAACCGGGATAAAAAGTGGTAGCAGTAATCCAAATACCAAAAAAGTCGGCACAGTGACCTTGGCACAATTGGAAGAAATTGCTAAAACAAAAATGGAAGATTTGAATGCAGCAAATATTGAGGGAGCTATAAAAACAATTGCAGGCAGTGCGCGTAGCATGGGTCTGAATGTGGAGGGGTTATAATGGCTAAGTTATCAAAAAAAGCAAAATTAGTTAAAAGCAAAGTCGATAGAACCAAGCAATATTCAGTGATTGAAGCTGTAAACATATTAAAAGAACTGGGTACAGCTAAATTTAACGAAGCTATAGATGTTAGTGTTAATTTGGGTGTTGATCCACGTAAATCAGATCAAAACGTACGCGGCGCGACTGTTTTACCTAATGGTACCGGTAAAACAGTTCGGGTAGCTGTGTTTACTCAAGGCCCTAACGCAGATGCAGCAAAGGCAGCAGGCGCTGATATTGTTGGCATGGAAGATCTGGCTGAGCTTGTTAAAAAAGGCGAGATGAACTTTGATGTCGTTATAGCGTCACCTGACGCAATGAGAGTTGTCGGGCAGTTAGGTCAGATTTTAGGCCCAAGAGGCTTAATGCCAAATCCTAAAGTTGGCACTGTAACTGCTGATGTTGCAACAGCAGTAAAAAATGCCAAGTCCGGACAGGTGCGTTACCGTACTGATAAAGGCGGTATTATTCACTGTACACTAGGAAAAGTGACTTTTGAAGCGACAGATATACAGGGAAATTTAGAGGCATTGCTTTCTGATTTACGTAAAGCAAAACCAACTGCTGCGAAAGGCATTTATATTAAAAAAATAACCTTATCTTCAACGATGGGTCCAGGTCTGTGGCTTGATGCAAGCAGCATTGCAAGCTAAAAAGATATAAAAACTTTGGGTTGCCGTTTAATTCGGTAACCGTCAAAGACCGCAGGGGTTGAAAAACTTAATACCAGCATGATTGAAAAATTATGTTTCCTGCGCAGATGGTAGTGGAACCTAAAACAGGGGAAAAATACCGTAAGGGGCATTCGAAAGAATGTGTTTTATTAATTCTGGAAAAATATTCCAGAAAATACCGGAGCTAAGCTGTGGCACTAAATTTAGACGGCAAAAAAGCTGTCGTAGAAGAAGTAGCTCAATTCGCTGCAAATGCGCATTCTGCTGTTGCGGCAGAATACCGTGGATTAACCGTCACGGAATTGACCGAGCTGCGAAAAACGGCGAGAGAAACTGGCGTTTATTTGCGTGTGGTCAAGAATACATTGGCAAAGCGGGCTGTAGCGGGAACAGAATTTGAATGCATGCAAGACGGGCTAACAGGTCCATTATTGATTGCATTTTCTATGGAAGATCCTGGATCTGCAGGGCGTTTAATCAGTAATTTTGCTAAAACGCATGACAAATTAATCACAAAGATTGTTGCTATTGGTGGACAGGCATTTGATGGGTCTGAGCTTGCGCGATTGGCGAGTTTGCCTACTCGCGATCAAGGTATCAGTATGTTAATGTCTGTAATGAAAGCACCAGTCGAGAAATTTGTGCGTACCTTGGCAGCTGTTAAAGAACAGATGCAAGAAGCCGCATAAGCACAATTATCCAGTTTAAAACCAAATTTTTTTAGAGGAATACACAATGGCGATCTCACAAGCCGATATCTTGGAAGCAGTCTCTAACATGACTGTCATGGAAATTGTTGATTTAATTTCAGCGATGGAAGAAAAATTCGGCGTATCTGCAGCTGCTGCAGTAGCTGCTGCTCCTTCTGCTGCTGCCGCAGTTGTTGAAGAGCAAACAGAGTTTGATGTTATTTTAACATCATTCGGCGAAAATAAAGTTTCAGTAATTAAAACAGTACGTGGCATCACCGGCTTAGGCTTAAAAGAAGCCAAAGATGCTGTTGAAGGTGTTCCAACAGTACTGAAAGAAGGTATCCCTAAAGCGGAAGCAGAAGATATTAAAAAGCTGCTTACTGAAGCTGGCGCTACTGTCGAAATTAAATAAAATAATTTTGACGAAATTGAAGGGGCGCAATTACTGTGTCCCTACTTAAAGTATGGCTGGTGGCTTGTGCCACCGGCCTTTTACTGCTTGTAACAAATACACAGTAGAAATAATTCATGACGAAAAGGTTTGGAAGCGATATGTCCTACTCTTTTACCGAAAAAAAGCGTATTCGAAATAACTTTGGGAAAAGTACTGAAGTACTTGAAGTCCCTTATCTCTTGGCAACTCAGATTAATTCTTATGCCGGCTTTTTGCAATCTGGCGTTTCGCCTGAAAAGCGCATAGACACAGGCTTGCATGCAGCATTTTCCAGTGTTTTTCCTATTGACAGCCATTCTGGCTATGCGGTACTGGAATATGTAAAGTATAGACTAGGTGAGCCCACTTTTGACGTAAGAGAGTGTCAACAAAGAGGGGCAACTTATGCAGCTCCTTTGCGGGTATTAGTGCGCTTGGTTATTTATGACAAAGAAGCAGCTGCTAATGCCAAGGTTGTAAAAGACATTCGCGAGCAAGAAGTCTACATGGGCGAATTGCCTTTGATGACTGATAACGGAACTTTTGTTATCAATGGCACTGAGCGAGTTATCGTGTCTCAATTACATCGATCACCCGGTGTATTTTTTGACCATGACAAAGGTAAGACTCATTCGTCCGGTAAATTATTATTTAATGCACGGGTAATTCCTTATCGCGGCTCATGGCTGGATTTTGAATTTGACCATAAAGACTGTGTTTATGTGCGTATAGACCGTCGAAGAAAAATACCCGCAACCATTTTACTCAGAGGGTTGGGCTATAGTAACGAAGAAATGATTAACATTTTCTTTGAAACCAACAAGTTTACTCTTAATGCAGATAAATGCCTGTTTCATATTGTGCCAGAAAGGATGCGCGGTGAAATTGCAGCATTTGATATAAAACATAACGATCAGATATTGGTAGAAGAAGGACGTAGAATCACTGCAAAGCATATTCGCGAAATGAATAAAGCCGGTTTGGCTGAAGTTGAGGTTCCAAGAGAGTATCTTACTGGCAAGATTCTGGGTCATAACCTGATCGATCAATCAACCGGTGAGCTTATTGCTAATGTCAATGAAGAACTGACACCTTCTTTGATTGAGCGCTGCATAGATAGCGGTATTACTGAAATTAATACGTTGTTTGTAAACGACTTGGATAACGGGCCGTATATAAGTAATGCCATGAAGATCGATACGACCACCAATGCCTTGGAGGCGCTGGTTGAAATTTACCGTATGATGCGCCCTGGCGAGCCACCTACTAAAGAATCAGCCGAAAATTTGTTTCAAAATTTGTTTTTTACCGACGATAGATATGATTTATCAACTGTTGGTAGAATGAAGTTTAATCGTCGATTAGGACGAGAAGAAACCACCGGTTCTGGCACATTGACTAAAGATGACATTATTGATGTCCTCAAAGAATTAATAGCTATTCGTAACGGCAATGGAACTGTTGACGACATTGATCATTTGGGCAATAGACGTGTACGTTCTGTTGGCGAAATGATTGAAAACCAATTTCGTGTTGGTTTGGTCAGGGTTGAGCGGGCTGTTAAGGAGCGCCTGACGCTTGCAGATTCAGAAGGCTTGATGCCGCAAGAAATTATTAATGCAAAGCCGGTTTCGGCCGCAGTTAAAGAGTTTTTTGGTTCAAGTCAATTATCCCAGTTTATGGATCAAAACAATCCATTATCTCAAGTGACTCATAAGCGCCGCGTATCTGCTTTAGGACCCGGTGGCTTGGCAAGAGAGCGTGCCGGTTTTGAAGTGCGTGACGTACATGCAACTCATTATGGACGCGTATGCCCAATTGAAACGCCTGAAGGACCAAATATTGGTTTGATTAACTCATTATCAGTCTATGCACGCACCAATAGCTATGGCTTTTTAGAAACGCCTTATAGAAAAGTTATCAATGGAATTGTAACCGATGAGGTTGATTATCTTTCTGCGATTGAAGAAGGTGAGTTTGTTATTGCGCAAGCCAGTGTTGCTGTTGATGACAGCGGCAAGTTGGTAGAAGGTTTGGTGTCGTGCCGACATAAAGATGAATTTGCTTTGGCAATGTCTGACACTGTGCAGTATATGGATGTGTCATCAAAACAAATTGTATCGGTCGCTGCATCCATAATTCCGTTCCTGGAACATGATGATGCTAATCGTGCATTGATGGGTTCAAACATGCAGCGCCAGGCTGTTCCTACAATAAGAGCTGAAAAGCCATTAGTAGGTACGGGTATGGAAAGAATCGTTGCTAAAGATTCTGGCGTTACTGTCGTTGCTGCCCGTGGTGGTAGTATTGAAGCGGTCGATGCGGCAAGAATCGTAGTGCGCGTCAATGACACTGAAACTGAAACAGGTGCGCCAGGTGTTGATATTTATAA
>JBAXXH010000202.1:0-5898 GCA_037127995.1 Methylococcaceae bacterium
CTGAGGAAGTTAATCGGCCTAAAACAGGCGTGCGCCACATTTCTATCTCGACCATAATTATATTTTTAATAGACAAAAGTGTTTCGGGCGATAAAAATACTTAAAAACCCAACACAGATTAACGATAAAAATTTCAATATTTTTGCTTACAAGACCGAAAGGGTCAAAGCAAAAACAAAGGCAATAATCAAAAAAATAGTAAATATCCCTTTTTTGGAAAGTCCTGCTTTTATCTGATTCAGTTCGTCCTTTAACGCTTGCTTGCTATCATCGGCGTTAAGTATTCGTTTGCATCGCCCACGAAACGAATGATTTTCTTCATTGACCTCTTCTTCCGCAATAAGCTCTGCCAGGGTCGGATAATAATTGCCACATTCGGGACACCTTACATCAAAGTCTTTACGTTCATAACCACAGGCCTGACATTGGTTCATTTTGTACCCCTAAAATTATTTTTTTAATAAGCAGAGATTTTATACTTAACACATCCACAAGATAAGCATTTTTATGTGATTTTTTAAAATCAGTGCTCGGACAGCCTCCTAGATGATTATCAGGTCTTGCATAATTATATTTTAATAGACAAAAGTGTTTCGGGCGATAAAAATAAATAAAAACCCAACACAGATTAACGATAAATACTTCAATATTTTTGCTTACAAGACCGAAAGGGTTAAAGCAAAAAAAAGGCAATAATCAAAAAAATAGTAAATATCCCTTTTTTTGAAAGCCCTGCTTTTATCTGATTCAGTTCGTCCTTTAACGCTTGCTCCTGATCATCAGGCGCTGTAATGCGTTTTTTAAATTTTCCCACTCAGCCTAAGTATCGCAGGATAAAAGTTTTAGAAAATGCCTATAAAACTTTGGAGTCTTTTGTTGATTAACATCCAAAATCGACAGACCAATCAACTTCTTAAAATTTATCTTCATTGGATTTTAAAACAATCGCGCTTATAATGCGCCTATACAATCTTCCTATAAGGAAAGACCATGAAAACAGTAAATGTCAGCGGTTTAAAGAATAATCCCGGTAAAGCGTTGCGTATGGCGCATGATGATTTGGTATTGGTAATGAATAGAAACGAACCGGACGCTTTGATGATTGGACTTAAATCATCCAATATTATCGGTATGCCTGGTGTGCGTAAAGCCTTGGCAACCGCATTATTCAAAGATGGCGATTTATCATTAGCGCGTTCTGCCAAGCTTGCTGACACACCGTTGGCCGACTTTATCGCTCATGTATCGCGTTTGGGTATTCCTGTCATCAATCAAACGGCTGAGGATGTGCAGCAAGATATGGATACGCTGGAGCAATGGTTGAAAGAGGCGTAACAGCGCATGGCTCGTATTGTTGTTATTGATGCCAGTCCCTTAATCGGGTTGGCGATGGTGAATGGTTTAAAGTGGTTACCTGACATTTTTGGTACGGTTTTTATGCCCGAGACCGTAAAACAAGAAGTATTGCCAGATAAGGCGGCGCGTGGCGAAGAGGCTATTGCTCATGCTATCAGTGCAGGCTGGTTGGCAGTATGGCCTGAGCCGATAGAACCAAAATTAGATATTGATCTGGACGCCGGTGAAACGGATTGTATCAATCTGGGTTTAAGTTATTCTGACAAGGTACTATTAATTATGGATGAGCGTGCCGGTCGTGCTGTGGCAAAAGAGAAAGGACTGTACGTTATCGGTACTGCGGCGATTATCGGCCAAGCAAAAAAACAAGGGTTGATAACATCAGCGAGGGCGGCTTTTGAGGTTTTGCATGCCTCTGATTTTCGCATTTCAGCGGCGGTTATCAATCAGGTACTGGTTAGTGTGAATGAATAGATTTTAGTCACTAACAACACCAAGGAATTTAT
This sequence comes from Methylococcaceae bacterium, assembly GCA_037127995.1. Lineage (GTDB taxonomy): Bacteria > Pseudomonadota > Gammaproteobacteria > Methylococcales > Methylomonadaceae > Methylobacter_C. The sequence continues at coordinate 1,863 of JBAXXH010000202.1, forward strand.
AAAAGTACCAGACTTATTGCTTGAGAATTGGGTTAAGCCGACTTAGCAAGAGTCGTAATTATTCAGCCCCCCTCTTTAAAACTTCCTGTTTCGTAAGCACCAAAACCATACCGGAGAAAGTCAATAATGCCTGTTCAACAAGTACTGATCAACCAACGCGTACCCGTCAAAATCTGGACTCATGATGTCGATGAACGCTCCAAGGAACAGTTGGCCAACATTGCCGGTATGCCGTTCATTCATCATCATGTAGCGGCCATGCCAGATGTGCATCTAGGTATTGGTGCCACTATCGGTTCAGTTATCGCTACCCATAAAGCCATTATTCCGGCGGCCGTGGGGGTCGATATTGGGTGTGGAATGGTTGCCGCCAAGCTGTCAATTACGGCTAATGATATTGATGAGAAGTCTTTGAAGAAAATTTTCGATCAAATTACCCGTGATGTACCGGTAGGTCGTGGACAGCATGACGATGACCGTGTGCTGGTGGCTGCGGCCAAACCGTTTGAGGCAGGATTAAAAAATCTGACTGACCGACATCCGGAACTTCTCAAGACATTTGGCAAATTTTCCAAGTGGATCAACCAGATGGGTACGTTGGGTGGCGGCAATCATTTCATTGAAGTTTGTCTCGACGAAGCGGATCAGGTCTGGGTGATGTTGCACTCGGGCAGTCGGGGTATCGGCAATGCCATTGCAGACCACTTTATCAAACTGGCCCGCAAGGATATGGAACGCTGGATGATTCAGTTGCCGGATCGGGATTTAGCCTATTTCCCTGAAGGAACCGAGCATTTTGCCGACTACGTTGAAGCGGTGCATTGGGCGCAGGAATATGCCATGCAAAATCGCCAGTCGATGCTTGAACTGGTTTTGTCTGCCTTGGCACGCCACCTCCCGCCTTTTGAAGTCACGACTGAAGTGGTCAATTGCCATCATAACTATATCGCTAAAGAACACCATTATGGCGCTGACGTATGGGTAACCAGAAAAGGTGCCATTCGTGCGCGGCTCGGTGATATCGGCATTGTTCCAGGCAGCATGGGCGCACGCAGTTATATTGTCGCGGGTAAAGGCAATGCGGACAGTTTTTGTTCGAGTGCTCATGGTGCCGGACGGCGCATGAGTAGAACTGCCGCCGAAAAATGGTTTACCGAGGCGGATTTGGTCGAACAAACTGCCGGTGTTATTTGCAGGAAAGACAAAGGTGTGCTGGACGAAATTCCCGGTGCTTACAAGGATATTGATCAGGTCATGGCGGATCAAAACGACTTGACCGAAATTTTGCATAGTCTTAAGCAGGTTGTTTGTGTGAAGGGATGATTAGGAGGCTGTCCGAGAATAGAAAACCTACTGCGGAAAAGCCATTTCGGCCAGATTTTCCGCTCACAACGTAACACGAATAAACTATTTATATCAAATGATCAAAAAATCTGTCTCAAAATGGCTTCCCCTCGCTAAGGCCTCTATTCTCGGACAGCCTCTTGGTTGACATCAGTTTTTACAGTATTTCAAAGCATGAGCACGACATGAATTCTATGCCTGTAGAACAACAACATCCTGTATACTGGCGGCTTGGGAGTCCTTGTAAACATTGGAGTTGAGAGTCACATAGTACGCTTGGACATCTATCTGAGGATCAGGTTATTGGATTTATTTGATCCTGAATCACCTGCTTAACAGCCGTTGAAACCCCTATAATTTAGGGTTATTTGTGTTCTATGATCGACGCCAACATCTATTAATGTATTAACGGTGACGGTAATAAAATTTACAGCCAAAAATAAAAATCGCCTATCATAGTGCCAGACAGTAACGACAGCAGTCACATTGAGTTATTTTTATTATGAAGGTTTTATGAAGCATTTGTTATTATTTATGATGTCTATCATGCTGTTAAGCTATGGTCATCATGCGTCTGCCCGCAAGCAAATTAAAAATCCTCAGCAAGAGACGTTGCAATGTGCCGCATTTAGCCCTTATGTGGGCCAGTTTAATCCTAATTATGGAGCGCATCCCTCCAAAGAATTAATCAGTGAGTTATTGGACGCCCTCATTAAACAAACGCCTTTTCGTTGCATCATGACTTACGGCGTTCTTAACGGACTGGACGCTATTTTTAAAGCTGCTGAAGCACGACATATTAAAGTTATTGCCATTCTCTGGCTGGATGATGACCTGGCGGTTAATTCTCAATCAATTGTTAAAGGCATTGAAGTGGCCAAGGCCTTCCCGAAAACCATTATAAAACTAAGCTGCGGCTCAGAAGTAAGAACCCGTCACGCTTATGCTTTTGATGGTGAAATCACCCGCTGTATTGATGCCTTGCGCAAAGCCGGTGTGACTCAACCGATTACTACGATAGATACTTGGTGGGAGTGGTGCAATCGATCCTTAACCTGTGCACAGACCGGTTTTGGAGTCCAGGTTGACTGGATAGGGATTAACATATTCCCCTGGTGGGAAAACAAGTTTTCCGGCCGCCATACCTGCACGCCCGCAGAAAAAGCCGCTGACTATCATCTTGCACGAGTCGAAGATGTTCACCGGACTTATCCAGGCAAAGAGATGATGGTCACTGAGTTTGGCTGGCCCAATGGCCCCGAAGGGGAGACTGAAATCAACCGTAAAACCGGAGAGCATTGCGGTATTGCAAACAAGAAAAATCAAACGCTGGTTGTTGAATCAACCTTTAAAAAACTGGCTAAAAATAACTGGTCAGGAGTTGTTTTTGAAGCGTTTTCAGAAAACTGGAAACCCGATGAAGAAGGTAACTTTGGCAGTTTTTGGGGGATTTGTCTTGGCAAAGCACCTTATAATTGTTCCAAGAAATTAACTATCCACTGATAATTGTGGCAGTTTTTATAAAATACCGTTTTATCAACGCGCTTCATTTGATAGAATACAGCCTTAAAACTTCTTATGGACGTTAACTGAATTTATTACTGTGTAGCCAACGGGCTATTTTATCATTTGTATGACTTAAGATTATGCACTCTCCCCTTTGTTATATTTACCAGTGAATGTGGATTATTTTTTGCTTAAAAACTCTGCAATCGCCTGTACTCGTCAACTAACTCTGAAAAATCCTTTATTATTCATTTGATTGCCAGTTGAAATAACTTAAACTCGCTATACCATAGTGAGTAGACACCCGAAACATAACCTATTAGAGACCCTCTTTTTAAATGAATACTGTGAAATCGATACTACTTATTTTGATGCCTGTCTGGTTGTTGATGGTGCCTGCGTCCAGTTATGGGCAACATGCCGCAATAATAATCGACGCGGATAATGGTAGTGTATTGCACGAAGAAAACGCAACGCATTCATGGTATCCCGCTTCGCTCACCAAAGTAATGACGCTTTATATGGCTTTTGATGCGTTACAAGCGGGGCAAATTCATCTTTATGATACCTTGCGAGCATCCAGACACGCAGCTCTCCAACCGAACAGCAAATTGGGTCTGCGACAAGGCGAGACGTTAACGGTACAGGATGCAATTTTAGCCCTTATTACACGTTCAGCAAATGATGCGGCTGTGGTTTTAGCTGAGCATCTGGGCGGTACTGAAGAAAGCTTTGCTGTAAAAATGACTTCCAAGGCGCACTCCTTAGGCATGTACGATACGCATTTTATGAATGCAACCGGCCTTCCGCATCAATGGCAGGTAACGACTTCCCGTGATATGGCCATGCTTGCCTGGAAAACGCAACGAAATTTTCCTGACTATTATCCCTATTTTTCTTCACATACTTTTAATTTTAAAGGCCGCGAACTGCGTGGCATTAACAAATTTACCGCCAGCTATCCCGGCGCAGAAGGCATGAAAACCGGATTCACTTGCGGGTCTGGCTATAATCTTATTTCCGCAGCCAGCCAAAATGGCAAGCATCTAATCGGTGTTATATTGGGTGGAATGACCAGTGCAGAACGTTATCAGTTAATGATTAACATGATGAATGACGGTTTTGCCAACCGATTTAACCCTTATCCGGTTAAAAATATCAGCACCATGGCAACCAGTTCAGCAGG
>JBAXXH010000203.1:0-5864 GCA_037127995.1 Methylococcaceae bacterium
ATGAAAATTTTTCAAATAGTGTTTCTGGTTGTTTTGATTATTCCTTTTGCAGAAATTTATTTACTGCTGCAAGTGGGGAGTATAATTGGCGCTTTTCCGACGATTTTTTTAGTGGTGTTTACAGCGGCATTGGGTACCTGGCTGTTAAGGCAGCAAGGTTTTTCAACGTTTCGGCGCTTTCAGGAAAATTTGGCGCAAGGCGTGATACCGGCTTATGAAATGATTGAAGGCCCGATTATATTGCTGGGTGGTCTATTATTGTTAACCCCGGGCTTTATTACCGATGTGCTGGGTTTTGCGTGTTTAATTCCGCCTTTACGCAAGAAAATTGCCCAGTATGTGATTGAAAGTCGCCTTGTTCAGGCTGGCGGGCCTTTTCAGCAAGGAAAAGCCGCTGAAAAAAATGTACTGGAAGGCGAGTTTCACAAAGACTAGTGAATCAGGTGCTAAGGTAAAAGGAACAAGGTAAAAGGGGTTTGAACCTTGAACCTTGAACCTTGAACCTTGAACCTTTGTGTTAGCTGTTGGTTGCGCTATCGTCGGTAGCGCCGGTATTTTTGTTAAGCCCTGAGTATGCAGGGCACCAGCCTGAAAATCCGGTTGCAGCAAGCACCATACCAATCACCAATAAGGCAATTGAGGCGGTAAAAATTGAAATGGCAATTAATGCTGCGCCACTGTACAAGCGATATTTCTTTTCTTTCTCGCCAATATTATGTTCGAATTTAATCATACGTTTATAATCAAAACTCATCTTAATCCCCTTCTGGTTAATTGTTATTATTAAAGTGATGGCTTGTTAGCCATTAGAATTTTGAACAATATACACAGCTCTAAAAATTGTGCAAGCGATAACACATGGATATTACAAAAATTATAGACTCTCTTAATGATGCCCAGCGTCAGGCCGTTACTGCACCGTCTCAAGCCATGCTGGTATTGGCAGGGGCGGGCAGCGGAAAAACCCGGGTATTGGTACATCGTATCGCCTGGCAGGTGCAGGTAGAAGGCGTGTCAGCGCAGGGTATTTTGGCGGTAACATTTACCAATAAAGCGGCACGGGAAATGCGTGGAAGAATTGAGGATTTACTTCAAGTACCTGCCCATACGATGTGGATAGGCACTTTTCACGGAATTGCGCATCGGCTGTTAAGACGGCACGCCATTCAGGCGAAATTACCGGAGACTTTTCAGGTCATGGATTCCGGTGATCAGCTAAGAGTGATCAAGCGGCTGTTAAATACGCTTAATTTTGACGATTCCAAGTGGCCGCCACGGGAAGTGCAATGGCATATCAATGCACAAAAAGATGAAGGTATCAGGGCGCTGCATACCGTCGAGACCGGTGATATCCATCAACGGCAAATGCTAAGAATTTATCGGGCTTATGAAGAGCTTTGTGACCGCTCCGGTTTGGTGGATTTTGCCGAGTTACTGTTACGGGCGCATGAATTATTACGCGACAACCAGGACGTGCTGGCCTTTTATCAGCAGCGTTTCAGACAGGTTCATGTGGATGAATTTCAGGATACCAACACGATTCAATATGCCTGGTTGCGCCTGTTGACGGACGGTCGGGACAACCTGTTTGTGGTCGGTGACGATGATCAGTCTATTTACGGCTGGCGGGGAGCCAAAATTGAAAATATCTACAACTTTCAAAAACACTACCCCAATCATCAAGTCATTAAGCTGGAACAGAATTATCGCTCGACCGGCACCATTCTTAAAGCGGCCAACAAAATAATTGCCAATAATGCCGGACGCATGGGCAAAGAGTTATGGACTAATGCCGGTGAGGGCGACTTGATTTCTTTGTATACGGCTTTTAATGAGCAGGATGAAGCTTATTTTGTGGTCGAGCGCATTAGAGCCTGGATTAAAGAGGGTGGATTGCGCAGTGATGCCGCCATTTTATATCGCTCCAACGCCCAATCCCGTCAGTTTGAAGAAAAGCTGATGGCCACAGGCACACCTTATCGTGTGTATGGCGGGTTGCGCTTTTTTGACCGGGCTGAAATTAAAAATGCCTTGGCGTATTTACGGCTTATGTCCAATCGCCATGATGATGCATCCTTTGAGCGGGTTATTAACACGCCAACCCGGGGCATAGGCGCTAAAGCCATCGATGATATACGTTGTATAGCCCGTGATCAGAGTATTTCATTATGGGCAGCCGCTATTGTGTTGATTAATCAGCGAACCATGACGGCACGCGCAACCAATGCTTTAATCGGCTTTTTGGAACTGATTAAACAACTGGCTAAAGACGCGGAAGAACTGGAACTTTATGAAAAGGTTAAATTGGTTGTCGAAAAATGCGGACTGGTTGAACTCTATCAAAAAGAAAAAATGGATAAGGGCGAGGAAAAAATAGAAAACCTTGAAGAATTAGTCAACGCGGCACGGCTTTTTGATTTTGATCAGGACAATGAAGAAAGCCTGGGAGAGCTGGATATGTTCCTGGCACATGCGGCCTTGGAGTCGGGCGATAGTCAGGCGGATGATTTTGATGACTGTGTGCAACTCATGACTATCCATTCAGCCAAAGGCCTGGAGTTTAAGCTGGTTTTTCTGGTCGGTATGGAAGAAGGTTTATTTCCGTCACAGCAGTCTGTTGACGATGTGGCTCGACTGGAAGAAGAACGCAGGCTCTGCTATGTCGGTATGACACGGGCCATGCAGCAACTGTATTTAACGTACGCGGAATCCAGACGTTTATACGGCCGTGAAAGTTATCCCCGGCCGTCCCGATTTCTGCGCGAGATTCCGCCTGAGTTTATCCAGGAAGTGAGGATGCGTGCCACCATCAGTCGTCCGGTTACGGCAGTAAAGCCGAAAGCCGTATCGCTACAGAAAGCAGGAAGCTATAAGCTTGGCCAAGGTGTCAGTCATGCCAAATTTGGTGAAGGTGTGGTCTTGCAATTGGAAGGGTCTGGCGCACAGGAAAGAGTGCAGATTAACTTTAAACAAGTCGGCGTTAAATGGCTAATGCTGGCCTATGCCAATTTGGAAGTCGTGTAAGGGTAAAACTGGGGCGGGTTGGGATGGTGTCAGTCGTAGCCGGAATAAGACTTTTCGAGCGCAAGCGAGAATAAGCGTTTCCGGCATTCCGCTACGAGTGTGCCGGAAACTAAGTCTATTGTTTGTTATCGCTGAAATTCCCGAAATCAAGCATTAAAAACTTGAAGATTGTGTGTAAGGCTAACTATTTGCGCAGGTGGGTGATGGTGTCAGTCAATATAAGATAGAGGTGCCGGATTAGGTTTTAATTAACCCGACAGCTATTGATACCGTGTTAAACCGTCAACGGCATGAGTGATTCTGCAACCGGCTTATCTATTCCGTGTGCAGAATCAACCACTATTAAGGCGTTAAGCCTTGCCCAATGACAATCACTTTTAACGCGTTAGTGCCGCCTTCTACACCGGTCAAATCGCCTTTAGTGATAATAAATTTATCACCGTCTTTTGCTTTGTGCCATTTTCTAAGCTCTTTAACAATGCTGCGATTAACTTCAGCATGGTCATTATTGCCTTGAATCTCAAAATACATAGGAAAAACACCCCGATAAAGGGTCACTTTACCCAGCGTTTTTTCCTGGCTGCTAAACGCAAAAATAGGCAGTCCAGAGCTGATTCTGGACATCCACAGCGGTGTTGATCCGGACTCTGTTAATGCTACAATGCCTTTGATATTGGCATGGTTGGCCATATACATGGCTGACATGGCAATGGCTTCATCATCACGCTCAAAGTATTTAACATTGATACGATGATCAGATTCACGAACAATGCGTTGCTTTTCTGCTTCTATGCAAATCCGATGCATTGCTTCAACAGCTTTTACCGGATAATTTCCAGACGCTGTTTCAGCTGACAACATAATGGCATCAGTCCCGTCATAAACGGCGTTGGCAACATCGAACACTTCAGCCCGGGTAGGGATTGGGTTTTCGATCATGGACTCCATCATTTGTGTTGCGGTAATGGCAACACGATTGAGTTCCCGCGAGCGTTTAATCAGTAATTTTTGTACAGCAGGCAAATTGGCATCGCCAATTTCAACGCCCAGATCGCCACGCGCCACCATCACGGCATCAGATGCCAGAATGATTTCGTCCATAACCTCAGGAACTATCGCTTCTGCGCGTTCAACTTTAGAAACAATACCGGCATAACAACCTTCAGCAACCAGTAAACGACGTGCTTCATTAAGATCTTCAGCACAACGCGGAAAAGATACGGCCACATAATCGCACTTCATGAGGGCGATAGTTTTGATATCTTCTTTGTCTTTTTCAGTTAATGCCGCAGCAGAAAGTCCGCCACCCATCAAGTTAATACCTTTGTTGTTGGATAGCGCTCCACCGACAATAACGGTACAGTTAACACGCATATCAACCACATCAACCACATCCAGCACAATGCGACCGTCATCCAGTAACAGACGGCTTCCCGGTCTCACTTCCAGAGCCAAAGGTTCGTAAGTGATACCAACCTGGGTATTATCGCCTTGAGTTGCGTCAAAGTTAATGTCTAGTGCAAAATCCTGGCCTTCATTTAAAATTACCTTGGTATCTTTAAAGCGGGCGATACGGATTTTAGGGCCTTGTAAATCAGCAAGAATACCTACGCGTCTGCCGGTTTTCTTGCTGAGTGCACGAACCGCATCAGCTCTGTCGAGGTGATCTTGAGCAGAACCATGGGAAAAGTTCATCCGGACAACGTCAATACCCGCCTTGAATAAGCCTTCAAGTACACCGGGCTTATCAGTTGCAGGGCCGAGTGTGGCTAAAATTTTGGTTCTTCTTAACATTAATTAAATCCGTTATTTGGCGTTTACAAAAGCGATTGTGGTATCCAGCATACGATTTGAGAAACCCCATTCATTATCATACCAGGACAAGACTTTTACCAAACGACCGCCCGATACTTTAGTCAGCGGTGCTTCGTAAATAGATGATGCAGGGTTATGATTAAAATCAATGGAAACCAACGGTCTTTCATTGATATCAAGAATACCTTTTAACGCGCCATTGGAGGCGGCTGTCAAAATCTCGTTAATTTCTGCTACACTGGTATCTCTGGCGGCATGAAAAGTTAAATCAACAACAGAGACATTGATAGTCGGTACGCGCATGGCAAAACCATCCAGTTTTCCGGCCAATTCAGGCAATACCAAACCAACAGCGGCTGCTGCACCGGTTTTGGTAGGAATCATGGATTGAGTCGCTGAACGGGCACGGCGTAAATCGCTGTGATACACGTCAGTCAGAACTTGGTCATTGGTGTATGAATGGATGGTGGTCATTAAGCCATATTCAAGGCCAATAGCATCATTTAAAGGCTTTACAATCGGTGCCAGACAGTTGGTTGTGCAGGAAGCGTTGGAAATAACGGTATCAGACGCTTTTAAGGTGTGGTGGTTTACGCCAAATACAATCGTGCCGTCAACATCATCACCGCCGGGCGCTGAAATAATGACTTTTTTTGCGCCGGCAGTAATGTGTGCTGATGCTTTAGCTTTGCTGGTGAAAAAACCGGTACATTCATGAACAACGTCAACACCCAGTTCAGCCCAAGGTAGTTTTGACGGATCTCTTTCAGAGAAAACCCGGATTTTATCGCCATTGATCACAATGAAGTCGCCATCGACAGTGACTTCAAAAGGAAATTTTCCATGCACAGAATCATATTGCGTCAGGTGGGCATTGGTTTTGCTGTCACATAAGTCATTGATTGCAACTATTTGAATTTCATTGGTGCGGCCTGATTCATATAATGCGCGGACGATATTGCGTCCAATACGACCATAACCATTGATTGCAACTTTAATTGGCATTGAGTATCTCCAGAGTAATT
>JBAXXH010000204.1:0-5777 GCA_037127995.1 Methylococcaceae bacterium
ACCTGAAGCGGCAATTTTATAAGTTGCTCAAGTTATTTCGTGCTCGTTCCTAAGGAATCCCAATAATATCGTGCATAATAATGTTGGGGTTCATCGCCTCACCCCAATGGGCTACATATTGACTTCCGCAAGCTTACGTTGCCGGATCGTTTCAAGTTCAATTTTCCGTTCAGAAATTTGCTGCATGATGTGCATTGCCAAATCGCCTAAAGGATCGCCGCCCATCGCTAGTGCTTCGGTAACCGTGACCATTAAATCGTACAACTCCCCGGCTTTCTGAAGGGCAATTTCTTGTTCGGCTTCGGCCATTCGGCGACGTAATTGAGCAAGACGGCGAATCGTTTTAACCAGACGCGCGGCAACATCTTCACCTGTAATGGCTTCGGGGTCTTGGCCAAATTCAAGTATCAGTTTTTCGATAGCGGCTTGATCACCTTTTGCATAGGCGACATTGACCTGTGCCATTATCACGTTACGGCGAACGCGTTCTGCATCGGTGGTGGCGCGATCCGGATGCATCAATTTGGCTGCTTGCCGGAAGGTTTGCTTTAATTCCGGTGTTATTTCTCGTGGAGGAACCGGCTGCTTCTCTGTTAAACCTGCTTCTTCGGCAGATTGTTGCGCCTGCCGTTCGGCGGCTTCAGCTTCGGCTTGCGCCTCGATATTATCAACGTCTAATCCGGCTTCTGCCCTGGCGATTTGCGCAACCAACTGATCAAGTTCCACATAAAACCGGCCAACAGTTTGATAATAGTTATGCTCAAACAGAGCGGTTTCCACCTTGAGTGTTTCCAGTGTCAATTCGGCATTGGCAATCTGATCTTCCAGTATTGCCTGTTCGCTTTCCAGACGGTTAAGTTCTTGTTCTTCGGGGAGCATTATTTGTCTTTCCAGTTGATACCGCGATTTGTTAGATTTTTTTGTGCCTCATTATTGCCTTGTTCAGCAGCTTTTCGATACCAAAATACTGCTTGTTCATCGTCTTGTTCTACTCCATTTCCGTTGCAATACATCAAACCTAAATTAAATTGCGCACTTGCATTACATTGATTAGCAGCCATGCGGAACCAGAAAACGGCTTGTTCGTAATTTTGTTCTACACCTCGTCCATTTTTATACAAACAACCTAAATCCTTTTGAGAAAACGCATCGCCTTGCTCGGCAGCTTTGCGATACCAGAATACGGCCTGTTCGTCGTCTTGTTCTACACTGCGTCCATGATTGTACATGAAACCTAACTGGCTTTGAGCAGTCACGTAACCTTGAGCAGCAGCTTTGCGTTGCCAGAATACGGCTAATTCATTATCGTATGCTACGCCTTTACCTTGTTCATACATCCGACCTAATTTGCATTGCGAAAGCACATAGCCTTGCTCAGCAGCTTTGCGATACCAGAATACGGCTAATTCAATATCGTGCGTAACGCCGCGACCTTGTTCATACATCCAACCTAATTTGCTTTGCGAAGCTACATACCCTTGCTCAGCAGCTTTACGATACCGGAATACAGCTTGCACATCATCGTGCTCTACGCCCCGACCTTGTGTATACATTGAGCCTAATTTGCATTGCGAAACTGCATACCCCTGCTCGGCAGCTTTACGATACCAGAATACAGCTTGCACATCATCGTGCTCTACGCCATATCCAATTTGGTACATCCAGCCTAAATTCAATTTTATTTCCAGATCATTCAACCTCCGATTAGCAAAATACCAGTCAAACGCTAAACGAAAGTAATATTTGGCTTTGTCTTTAATTTGGCTGATTCCTTGCCCACCTCGGTACATTTGGGCAAGTGGCAAATACGCCTTGCCATAACCCTGATCAGCCAATTGCTGAAACACTGTAAAAGCATCAGTCAGTTGTCGAAGCATGGTAAAAAAAGGGTGCAGTGGATCAACTTCAAACAGATTAAGTTGCTTACTTTGTTTTGGCAATAAGTCTGTATTAAAGCGATGTACCATGTCGTAATCAGTTATTCGATTATAAATATCCCGCGCCTGCCGATAGCGGGCATCCTGCTCAGAAAGTGTAAGGCCGGTTTCCTTGCGCTGAATGGCGATCAAGCCGCGACCAATTAGACTGGAGGATTTTTTGTCTGTAATAGTGACGTTACGAGACGTACCGATAACCGGTATTTGATTAGTCATGTTGATTAGGAGGCTTCTTTGTCGCGTTGCTTTTGTTCTCGCTCGTTGGCTGCGAGTACGGCTTCTGTGTAGGGTTGTAATCATCCATTCCCGAGCTGTCAAAGCCTTCGCGCAATCGGACACCATGATAAATTCCTCGCAGATAGGGTCGAATATTTTCGCCAAACTCTGTAATCATAGCTTGAGTATAATCAGCAAAACTTTTTTCCCCTGCTTCTATGTGATAAACAGCCGCTATAGCTCCGACTCTGAGGGTTTCCCCATCAAACTTTTTCTGAATTTTATCTCGAATTATTACTTGCGAATGCGATGATGGCGACAACTCATCATCAAGATATAATTCCTCAATAGATTTTATATTCACCACTTCCGTCTTCGAAGTCGTACCTTTTTTCATCTCTATATAGCACCCTTGTAAATGATCAATAGTGATTTTGTCGATGTCGGTATCACTTATCTTTTCACACATTACATCCAATACATACCTTGCATTTTCCTTGAATGTTAAATGGCCCAATCTACTAGCAAGATCCATAATTTTGCATAGCAAGGAAAGTAGCTTTTGTTCATCGAACTTTGGAGATTCAGCCAGCTTGCCACTTTGAATTGCCGCTAATCCACGCCCCAATAAACTGGTCGATGTGGTTGCGCTGGCATTGATGGCGCGGGTTTCTCGAATAATCGGTAGTTGATCGGCCATGTCAGTATGTTGTTGGATTTTGCATCTGCAAGATAAGTTTGCCGAGTTCATCACGACCCAGCAGCCGCACCTTGGATTGTCTGGCGAGTTCGATGGCATTAACGGTGTAATTACCGGTAGTGACTACCCAAGCGCTATGACAGTTGTAATAAGCCATGCCGGATAAGGCTTCTTGCACAGCGGACACACCGACACTGCCGGTGTAGCATTTAGCCTGGACGGCGGTAAGGTGTTGGTCTTTATGCAGGATCAGATCTGCACCATAATCGCCGGTTGAGGGTGTCGTTTGTACTTGATAACCGTGGCTTTTAAACAACTCGGCAAGGTAATCTTCGAACTCTGTTCCGCTGAGTTTTTTTAGTTCGTCGATATGCAGAGAACCATAGTGCCGCTGCCAGCGTTCATGTTCATTCTGTTTATGGAGCAAGGCTTGCTGTTGTTGCTTGGAAAAACTTAAGGTGTCACGCAAATGTCGGACTTTTGGGTCTAATTGCGCTGCTGCCGGTTTAGTAAGTGCTTGATTGGATAGCCTGATTTTCTGATGTTGCTTTGTAAAGGCCAAGCTGTCACTTAAATAACGAGTTTGTAGGTCTTCTTTAGCGGGTGCTTTGGTACCGAATATCCAGTTTTTTAGCCAGTTCATAAGATAGGTTTACTGATTCCTTTATTGGATACTGGCTGAGTTAAACTGTGCAGATGCATTAATGTAGGCTGATGATGTCATGAAAGACTAATGCCAAGCAAAAGTATTTTTGAAGCCAGAATAATAAAGGTGTCAGGTCGTGAAAAATTATATTTTAATGTATTAAATAAAGACCTGATCCCCAGCTTTCCTAAAATAAGCCTTGACTCTTTGATTTTAAGACGGTATCTACGGGCTAAGTATCAATAGTAAATTGTTGTAAAAGCTCGATTCTTGCGATTGCGTTTTTATCTGCTTCAAATGAGGTGAAATTTTCAACAACGTTTAATACCCTTATACCTGCTCGTTTAGTAGGAAGATCAGTAGATTCTGCTGCTATTTTGTAAGGTTGAATTAGTTCTTCGTATCGATACCTATTCTTATGATTTTCATAAATAGGAGCAATCAAATAGCCAGTTATTAGGCAAAAAGCGTTATCTTGTCGTTCTTCTTCAGTTAATTCTTGACCAAGAAATTTGATAACTTGGTCTGCCACTATAGGCGATTCAACATAACGCTCATAAAGTGCTTTATTTTGATCTCTAAGTATCAGCAAAGAGATCAGCAGGGGTTCGTCAAAATAATGTGTTGCAGGTATTGAACATGATATTAAGCTAATTCGCGTTAACAACAGATTAATGTCCCTTAATTTAAGCTCGAACCGCTTTGCCATTAGATTACAGCAATTTATAAGATTTTCTTTTATATATGGTCTTTCACGATTTGCAAAATGAATGTTTTTTAATTGGCTTTCGATATAATTTTTGTTATTGGACTTTTTAAGTGAATAATCCAAATCAATAAATCGTTGCAAGTATTTTTTGGCATCAAATTGATGCCCATAAACACCTCGGACACTATGGCCAAGCTGAGTCATATCTGTTGATAATACAAACACTAACTGCTTTATGTCGAAAAGGTGTTTAATTCGTTCCAACAGCTCTATCGCATAGGTTGGACGGCAACGATCCAGTTCGTCAATAAATATAATTAGGTTTCTTTGAGTGTCTCCCAAATCTTCTAAGACTGTCTCAACGATTTTTTTAAATTCGTTTGTCGCCTTTGATTGCTTATTGAAATTAACTACTAAATCATTAGTAAATCCGCCCATTAAATCAGCTGCAACCCCTTCTATTTGTTTATCAACCTCTAATGTACCCAGAGTGGCAGCTTTTACACCTGCAATTACTGCACGTTTCGTAATTCCGGGTAGGATTTTTTTGACTGTAGCCGTCCATTGATTTATTAGCGGTTGTTTTTTATTTTCTTTTACCCATTTATCTAATTCCGAAACCAGTACAATCAATGGGTCTTCTGCATAATCGGTTTCCCAAGCATTAAAGTAAATAGATTGTATTTGTTCATGTTGCAAGTAAGCACGCCAAAACTTAACAAAGGTAGTCTTACCGGTTCCCCATGGAGAATCAAGACTTAAAACCAATGGGCCTTCAACATTTAAAATAATTGGAGTTAAGTTTTTAATTTCACTTTGTCGATCTAATAAATCGTTTACAAAAGGATCTATTTCGTCGATTTCTATCTCATTTGGCTTAATTTGCATGTTATTCAAACTTTTGATTGATTTAGCCAAGTAGATACGGGCCGCGTACCATTTTTGGGGTACATCGGCGTGATGTTTTTGGAAGGGTATGCAATTCTTAGCCTACTTTCATCAACCACATTTACTATCGCCACAATTCAAGCAAGTCATACAACCGTCCATTAGTACCAATGCTTTGGTTTGGCATTTTCCACAGAGCAGGGCTTTGGCGGGAAAGCTGCCTGATTCGTCGAGTGTTGAGGTATCGTTATGGATCGCTTCAAATTCTTTGCGTTTGGCGTTTAAGAATTGTTTTTGGTGAGTATCCAACTCATGGCTTTGTAACATGCCGATTTTCTTTAGATGCTGTTCAATGGTGCAGCCAATTTCTGCGACCAATGAGGGCATGAAGACGCCGCCTTTTTTAAAGTATCCGCCTTTGGGATCAAAAACCGATTTAAGTTCTTCAACCAAAAAGCAGGCATCACCGCCTTTGCGGAATACGGCAGAGATAACCCGGGTGAGTGCCAGTACCCACTGAAAATGTTCCATGTTTTTTGAGTTAATAAACACTTCGTACGGGCGGCGTTCTTCGTATTCGGTATCCATATTCAAAATTATATCATTGATGGTGATGTACATCGCATGTTCTGATTGTGGGGTTTTGATTTTGTAAGTCGAGCCAAACAGAATTTCCGGACG
>JBAXXH010000205.1:0-5768 GCA_037127995.1 Methylococcaceae bacterium
AAATTATGCCGTTTTTTTTTTAACGCTGGCCGGGCAGTTATTATGGTTTGCCGGCACGGCGTTTTTATTATCAAGCCTGTCATCGGGTTTCATTTATTGGCTGGCACTGTTATTAATCACTGTTTTACCGGGTTTTTATGGTTCTGATTGCGTGTTTTCCTATGGGGAACCTTTTTTAACGCCGCGCATTTATGCAGAAGCCGTCGCCTTAACGGGCTTAGGTTTTGCCTTTAAAGGGCGATGGTGGTTAGCCGGACTGCCGGTATTTTTGGCGCTGACATTGCACCCGCTTATGACCTTGCCGGTCTTGTTATTGCTGATCATTTATCATGACCCGGCGCAGGACAAAGGGTTAAAAAGGGGCGCGGCAATACTGGTCACGGTTATTTTTATTCCCCTGTTAACTATCGAGCCTTTTAACCGCTTGCTGCAAACCATGGATAGCCAATGGTATCAATTGAACGTGCAACGTTCGCCTTTTATAGATTTTACTGCTTGGCATACTGCCGATTGGATGTCTGTTATTTTTAGCGAAAGCGTATTGTTTACAGGCTGGTTAGTAGCAGAAGGAAAGCTGAAAAAAATATTTTTCGCGGTGATTGCAATCAGCATTATTAGCATAGCGCTCAATATAACGGGAGTGACACTGTTAAAAAATGTCCTGCTGATGCAAATACAGACTTATCGCTGGCTGTGGTTGCTACAGTGGTTTACTTATTTTACTTTTGCCTGGTTTGCAGGCACTTGGTGGAAACGATCGGAATACGCCAGGGCCGTGATTTTAGTGTTGATCTGCGCCTGGCTGATGCTTGAACATATTGGAGCGCTGATTGCCCCGCTGGCCGCAAGTGCTTGGGCATGGCACATCAGGCGAGGACATGGGCAAAAATTACCGCGTAGGGTGCGGGTCTGTGTGTATCTGTTGCTGCTCCAATCTGTTGCCGCCTGGATTTTACTCAATATACAAATCATTTCTCGCATGGATGGACTTTTTCAAGATCAGCAAACCTGGGTGCCAACGCTTTTTAGATTGGGCAGCGGTGTTATCATTGTGCCGTTATTTTTGGTCATTTGGCATTTTTTTAAGAACTTTCGGACATTATGGATAACCATACCCGCCTCGATAATTACAGGTATGGTTTTTTTTATCGTGATTTCTGAATGGGATAAACGGCAACCAGACAGATTCCCCCGCCCACTCGCCAATGTCGAGGAGTTTGCCGAATTTCGTCGGCTCATTCCGGAAAACAGCATAGTCTATTGGGAAGACAATAATGCGCTTAACGTTTGGCTGCTTTTGAAGCGGTCAAGTTATATTTCTGAAATACAAACAGCCGGCATCGTTTTTAATCGGCAAACGGCGCTGGAAGCGCTCAGAAGGACTGAAAATATTCGCCCGTTGAGTATGCGTGATTATGCTTCAACGATGGAATGGAAAGGCGGACAAAAGCCTTTGACGCAACCTAAAGTAAATAAATTCGATCTGATAAAGGTTTGCCAGGATCCACTATTAGGCTTTGTGGTTTTTAACAGCCCCATTAATGGGGCGATAGAAGTTGCCAGTCATAAAGATACACAAACCGGACAACGCTTTTATCTTTATAAATGCAGCTAAAGGTGTTGTCGATAAGTTGAAGTTCTTAACAAAAATCAAATCAACGATAAAAGAGCAGCCAGTCCACTGCTATTCATTATTTATTAATGTTAACTAAAATCGGGAAACCATGCCGTTATTAAGTGATATTGCAAGAAAGAAAAAAATAGATTTTTTTCTAAAAACGATTCCCAAAAATGCATCAGTGCTGGAAATCGGTGCCGGTTCAGGATGGGTTGACTCATTTTTTAAAATGAAGGGTTATACTGACTATGTTGGTTTGGATTTGGAAGAAACGGCTGACGTAATCGGAGACATCAAAGAGATTGATTCATTGCCGTTTAAATCCAACCAGTTTGATGTCATCATTGCATTTGAGGTGATTGAGCATGTGGATTTATTGGAAGAATGCCGATATTTACTAAAAAGTGGAGGCTTGTTAATGCTTACCACTCCACTTCCAACAATGGACTGGTTGTGTTTTATTTTTGAAAAAATTGGCTTAAACCAAAAACGGACGAGTCCACACAGTAATTTAACTAAAATTGAAAAATTACCCGGATTTTCTACTGAAAAATACAGAATCGTTGGGTTTATGGCGCAGTGGGGAATTTACAAAAAATTAAAATAAAACCTGATTCCTTCCTGCAAAACATCAATGACTAACTCGCTGTTGTAAAACTCTATATTTTGCAATATCTTGCGTCCCCAAGCACTAGCCAGGTTTATATATGAACAACACCAAGATTGCCGTTATTATTGGAGCCGGCCCTGCGGGTTTAACGGCAGGATTAGAATTACAAAGACAATCAAACATAACGCCGGTTATTTTTGAGGAGTTCAGCCAGGTCGGCGGCTTATCGCGAACCATTAATCATAATGGCAACAGACTGGATATTGGCGGGCACCGGTTTTTTTCCAAATCTGCTTGGGTCATGCAATGGTGGCAAGATATTTTGCCGCCGGATACCGGAGAACTTACCGATAATTGCTTATTGACCCGCTCCAGACTTTCACGCATTTATTTCCTGAGAAAATTTTTCGATTATCCAATCAAGCTTAATATCCAAACAGTCTTCAATTTAGGATTTATACGACTTATTAAGGTGGGCGCAAGCTATATTTTTTCATCCCTATTTCCACGTTATCCGGAAAAAAACCTGGAAGATTTTTTTATAAACCGCTTTGGAAAAGCGCTTTATTTAACATTTTTTAAAGATTACACCGAAAAAGTCTGGGGGATTTCCTGTGCATCAATCAGCCCCGCTTGGGGTGCGCAAAGAATAAAAGGGCTCTCTATCAGCAAAGCAATAATCCATGCTGTCAAAAAACGCCTCACCCGACAATCCCTCGACAACCAACAGCAAACCCAGACCAGTTTAATTGAACAATTTTTATACCCGAAATATGGCCCCGGCCAACTCTGGGGAAAAGTTGCAGAGCAAATTACCCAAGGTGGCGGAACCATAGCGCTAGAGCATCAAGTGACCGGTTTTTTATTTGGTGACGAAAAAAAACTGGTTGGCATAAAAGTATTAGACTTAACAACACTAATGGAAAAGGTTATTTATGGTGATTACTTCATTTCCACCATGCCGGTAAAAAATCTTATCCAGGCCATGGGCAACGCGCCGCCTGACAATGTCAAGCGCATTGCCCATGAACTGCCTTATCGGGATTTTATAACCGTTGGCCTGTTGGCCAAAAAACTCAAAAAAAATGTGCAATCACAATCCGTGCATGATAATAATATGCCCCCTGATAACTGGATTTATATCCAGGAAAGTGATGTGAAAATAGGCCGTTTGCAGATTTTTAACAACTGGAGCCCTTATCTTGTTAAACATCCTGAACACATTTGGCTTGGTTTGGAGTATTTTTGCCAGGAAAATGATACGCTCTGGTCACTTGCCGATGATGACCTGCTGGCATTTGCCATTAATGAACTGATAACTTTAGACTTGCTGGACTGCAAAGAAGATATACTCGACAAAATTGCCCTTCGTGTGCCCAAAGCCTATCCGGCTTACTTTGGCTCCTATCAGGAATTTAACTGCATTCGTGAATTTACGGACAGTATCGATAATTTATTCCTTATCGGCCGCAACGGGATGCACAAATACAATAATCAGGATCATTCAATGTTGACTGCGCGATTCGCTGTCGAGAGCATTATTGCCGGTCATCATGAAAAACATAAGCTATGGGATGTTAATGTTGATGACAACTACCATGAGGAAAAATAACACCCGTGGACACGAATCAAGCCGAGTAACTTTGCTTAATAAAATCTCCCTGCCTCAATGCCATTAAGTTAAGCGAAAATTGGGCATCCTTCATAGAAGCCCAAAAGTAGTTGACACTTTTTTATCACAAAAAGTGTTAATAATCTTTGTAGGGTTAGGCACTAGCCGTAACCCGACACATATACGTTGATTTGTCGGGTTACGCTTTCGCTAACCCGCGATGGTTATTGCAAAAAAGTGTAAACCCAGGAATGAAGGATGCCGAAAATTGTTTAAAAAACTGGAGTTCAAGCCGCCGATCGCGTTAGCAAAAAAATGGTGTTTAGTCTTACCCGCAGGGACACGACTGACCCGACCCGACGAAGGCGTTCTGCAAGGTAACGCCGCTCGCATACCAAGTGCGAATTCCGGAGTAGTCGCCCGCCGGGAGCGTCTTGCCCGCGACACCTGTGGTCTTGCTCGCGGCATCAGCCAAGTTCAAACCAGCATCCCCGTAAATCTTTGCCCCGTCCACCGTTACGGACAAATTGTTGCCGACAAGGTTAAGGGACAGGTCATGTGGCGCGGCTGTGTCGAAGCCGGCAGGGAACCCTACAGCACTACCCTTTAGTGCCACGTCACTCGCCGTTCCGTCCGCCAGCCAGACCCTTACCAAGAACACATTACCCGCGCCCGGATCAATTTGAAACGAATAGCCAGAAGACGCGCTCCACGTCGATCCGGGGGTGGGCGTTGCCCGCAGCCATACACCGAACCCGTTTCCGGTCAGCCTGGCCGTCGCGGAAAAATAGACGTCCTGACTGTTCAGTGGCGACGAAAATTTGTTGATCCCGTTGGCGCACCCGGTCGAACACTGATTAAAAGGCGTGGGAGTACCCCCCTGGCAGACCGTGCAACTGCCGCCGCCCGCCTTCACGATAGCGCAGGCGATGGACGTCATCGCGCAGGACAGCTTGGTACTCAGGGGCGGAAACCCGATCACAACTACGCCCACGATAATCGCAAGAACCAGCGCATACTCAATGGTCTCGCCACCACGCGCGTGCTGCTTATCAGATATCCGTACTTTCATCAAAATCGCCTCCTTAAGTGAACGAATAGGAAATTCTATCGGCTAATCTAAGTATTCCACCTTAAAGCCATTATCACAAGCACCATTTTTAAATCTATTGGCACTCACAGAGCTCTCGCCACTCTCACGCAATCTAAAAATTGAAACACAAAAATCAACCCCTTGTTATCCAATGCCATTAAGTTAAGCGAAAGTTGTTTAAAAAACTGGAGTGCAACAGCTTCAGCTGTTGCCTGTAAAAACAGCTAAAGCTGTTTTACTCCATCTGTATTGTATTATTACGATGATTAACTTAATGTCATTTCCCCAAGCCCCCCTTTTTCCAAAAAAGCGAAAAAGAGGCTATCGGCCGGGTGTGATTAAAAGTGCGTTTTATATCAGCAGATGAATGGAGCGGGAGCGAAACCCATCATTTTTTTGAGCGATATTGATGGATTTCGTTGCATGCTATCCACCCTGCGAAACTACAATCAACTGCCTCAAGCAGCTTAAGTTCAAAACATACTTTTAATCCTCCTTATTAGCACCCTTATTTCATGCACGTTCTAACTGCTTCAGCATTAAGAAAAAAAAGCCCTTAAGCGGCTAAGCAGATTTCTTTTTCGGCCATCAAACACAACTTTTCCCAGATATCTGGCCAGTTCTTTAAGATCATGGGCGATTTTTGAATTTGCTGATGTTTCGCATAGAGGGACACCCATATTTGAAGAGTTGCTAACCAGTTGAAAATCATTGGCTATTTTATAAACCTTTTCATGATTAACGATACTTTTTAAATCCTCTATCCGCAAACTGTTATTAGGGTCATAGCGATTAACCACAATTGATATCTTATCCAAAGGAATATTCAGATCCT
>JBAXXH010000206.1:0-5738 GCA_037127995.1 Methylococcaceae bacterium
AAAATACCGTCAAAAAGGGTTTACGAGACCCAAAGACTGGAGAAATAGCCACTACGTATAGTAACTATCGCTTTACCAAACGCTGGATAAAAGACGCCTTGGTTACCGAAGGGCTGCTTGAAAAAGTGTATAAAAATAATGAGCTTGATAGCGCAATTGAAGCGACTATAAAAGATGCCGTGGTTAAACTTGAAGCCCTTGAAAAATATAAGCCTTAAGCATTAGCTAACCAAGAAGAAAAACCTCCCGTTTGTTTCGCTGCGGGAGGTAGATTAAAACAAGCATAACATCGATGCGAAAACATAAGACACAGCTCGCCGGACTTTACCGGTCAATCAGGAGTAATTAATTAATGAATATTCATGAGTATCAGGCCAAACAGTTGTTTCAAATTTATGGAATACCTGTACCCGATGGAAAGCCGGCGACATCACCGGAGAGTGCCGGGCAGGTTGCCAAAGAATTAGGCGGCGAGGGCTGGGTGGTTAAAGCTCAGGTACATGCGGGTGGCCGAGGTAAAGTCGGCGGTGTAAAACTGGCTAAAAATCTGACTGAAGTAGTCGAATTTAGCCGGGACATGTTGGGCAAACGGCTGGTTACCATTCAAACCGATAGTGCCGGATTACCCGTCAACTCACTGTTGATCGAAAAAATGTACCCCATTAAACGTGAATTATATCTGAGTATATTGGTTGACAGAGCCAGTGAACGCGTTATCTTTATCGCCTCGGCGGCGGGCGGCATGGACATAGAAACGGTTGCCCATGAAACGCCTGAACAAATCATCTCGGTACAGGTTCATCCTGCTGCGGGATTGCAAGGCTATCAATGTCGAAAAGTAGCCTACACTCTGGGACTTAAAGGCTCGCAAGTCAAAGCCCTGGAAAAAATAATGCAAGGTATGTATGACTTGTTTTTGGCAAAAGATGCCAGTCAAATTGAAATTAACCCGTTAATAGAAACCCACAGCGGCGACTTATTGGCCTTGGACGCTAAAATCAACTTTGATGATAACGCGGTAGCCATTCATCCCGATATTTTGGCGATGAAAGACCCTTCCCAAGAAGACGACAAAGAAAACCATGCCCAGCAATTTGGGCTTAATTACATTACCCTGGAAGGCAACATAGGCTGCATGGTCAATGGCGCCGGACTGGCAATGGCCACAATGGATCTGGTTAAATTAAAAGGCGGCCAGCCCGCAAACTTTCTTGATGTGGGTGGCGGCACCAATGTTGAAAAAGTCTGTGAAGCATTCAAACTGATTCTATCGGATAAAAGCGTGAAAGCCGTATTGGTAAATATTTTTGGTGGTATCGTCCAGTGTGACGTTATCGCTGCGGGTATTCTAGCCGCCATAGAACAGATTCACGTTACCGTGCCCGTGGTGGTACGTCTGGAAGGTACAAATGTCGAAGAAGGCAGGGCTTTGCTGAGTAACACCAGCCATAATATTTACGCAGCGGATGATTTGGCACACGCTGCAGAACAAGTCGTTGCTTTAGTGGAGGCCGCATGAGCATTTTAATTAATAAAGACACTAAAGTTATTTGCCAAGGCTTTACCGGCAAACAAGGCACATTTCATTCTCAGCAAGCCTTGGACTACGGAACACAATTAGTCGGCGGCGTGACTCCCGAACGTGGCGGCGAAAACTATTTGGGATTACCCGTTTTTAATACCGTGCAAGACGCCGTTAACACCACGGGTGCTACAGCCAGCGTAATTTATGTACCGCCTTTTTACGCAGCCGATGCCATTTTGGAAGCCGTTGATGCCGGTATCAAATTGATCGTCTGCATCACCGAGGGTATTCCGATTTTACAAATGTTGCGCGTCAAAGCCGCAATGGCAGGCACAGGTGCCTTATTAATAGGCCCCAACTGTCCAGGAATCATAACCCCTGGCGAATCCAAAATTGGCATTATGCCGGGCAAGATTCACTTGCCCGGATCAATTGGCATTGTGTCACGCTCAGGCACCTTAACCTACGAATCCGTGCATCAAACCACGGCACAAGGCTTGGGACAAAGTACCTGCGTAGGCATAGGCGGTGATCCGATTCACGGTATGAACTTTGTCGATGTACTCAGTCGTTTTCAGGCCGATGATCAAACCAAAGGTATCGTTATGGTCGGTGAAATCGGCGGCAGCGAAGAAGAAGATGCCGCTGAATACATTAGAGCTTACGTGACTAAACCCGTTGTCGCTTATATCGCAGGACAAACCGCACCGGCGGGAAAACGCATGGGCCATGCCGGTGCCATTGTAACGGGCGGCAAAGGCACTGCGAAAGGAAAAATTGCCGCATTAAAAGCGGCCGGCATTGAAGTGTGTGTGTCGCCGACTGATATCGGCGTCGCGATGAAGGGTTGTTTGTAACAGTTTTATTGCAAAAAACTTTAGGCGTAGGCCGGAATAAGGCTTTTCGAGCGCAAGCGAGAATAAGCGTTTCCGGCATCCACTATGAGTGTGCCGGAAACGCCACCACGCGCTACGCGTGGGTGGTCTTATTCCGGCCTACGCCCACTGTTTGGCAGAATTTGGAATACAAATCCAGGTTTGCACTCCGGTCTTTAGGCAAATAAATCACTCACGTCCTTGGCTGGCACGCCCTACAACCGCCAAGACTTTTTGTAATAAATCCACATCCCCCGTCTCAAAACCAATTGCGTCAGTTTCTCTACGCAACCAGGTAAACTGGCGTTTGGCCAATTGTCGGGTGGCAATAATACCTTTTTCTGTCATGCTTTCAAGATCATCCTCACCTTTCAAATAAGCCCAGACTTGACGATAACCCACCGCACGAATGGCAGGCGTTTTTTCGGTTAAATCCCCCCGTTGATAGAGCGCTTCCACTTCATTGATAAAGCCTTGTTCCAACATACGTCGGAAACGTTGGGCGATAATAGCGTGCAGAATTTTCCGGTCTGGCGGAGCGACAATCAGTTTTATTTTTTGATACGGAAAATCTTCGCCTTGCGCGGCATTAAAAAAAGAAGATAGCGGCTTGCCGCTGATTTCGTAAACTTCCAAAGCACGCTGGACGCGTTGCGGATCATTCGGATGAATTCTTGCTGCCGCAGGTGGATCAATATCAGCCAAGCGTTGATGCAGCACCTCTTTACCCAAGCGCTCCAAATCCTGATCAAGTTTGGCTCTAATCTCCGGATTGGCTTCAGGCAATACGGCAAGTCCCTTTAATAGCGCATTAAAATAAAGCATCGTGCCGCCCACTAAAATCGGTATTTTTCCGCGCCGGGTTATAGTGGCCATTAAATCGAGTGCCTGTGTTCTAAACTGGCCAGTCGAGAAAGTTTCTGATGGATCCAAAATATCTATCAGATAATGTGGAATGCCGCCTCTTTCTTCCAATGTAGGCTTGGCTGTGCCTATATCCATGCCTTTAAAGACCAAAGCAGAGTCTACACTGATAATTTCTCCGCCCAATGCCTGTCCCAGTTGTACAGAAAGAGCTGTTTTTCCCGAAGCCGTTGGCCCCATTAAGAAAAGAGCTGGGGGAAGGAGTTGTTTTTGCATGGTAACTATATGATTTATGGTTGCGCACTAACAATCGTGAGATGTTAAAGGTATTTTTCAACTACTATTTAAAAAGGCCTGATTAGAAAGTAACCTCAGCCAATGCCATCCATGGCGCTGACTGCCGACACTAATTCTCCCAATAACAGGTAAATGTCGTAAAAGATTACACCACGAAGACACGAAGAATCCGATGAAATAAATCTTAACGTCTTAGTGGTGAATAACCATGCCGTAAATTTATAGTCACTCTGGCCGTTTTATTAATGGTTCAAAGTCCTGTTAAACGTAAAAGCATTTTATTTTACCCGTCATTAAATAGCTGACCGGGAGCTGATTAAATTTTTGGAGGTATATTCCCGATTGTTATTTTATTAAACTTAAATCCTGCAAAGCATTGCAACTAAATAGCGTATATATTTGTAAAATATAATAATTGAGCTTATTTTTTATGGAAAAAATTAATAATATTGCCGCATTTTGTAAAGACAAATGCATTTTAGCTCTTTTGAAAGGATATTTTTATGCAAATAATATTAATATGACAGTGGCCAACTTCAATGTGCATGGGATCAATGAAGTGGCAAAACAAAAACCGGATTTAATCTTCGTTCAACTCAATGAAGTAAATGCCCGTAGGAAAATTGAAGCAAATCTGTTAAGGCTGGTGGCCACCCGCGACCAGGTAAAAATCTGCTGTTTAAACACCAAGCTAAACCCGGTTATCTCATCCGAATTGCCCTTGTGGATTGATGGAATCATAAATAATCCGTTCGATATTGCCGAGATCGCCGAGTATATCAAAAAAAACTTTTTATCGAACACTTGTTTGAGTGAAAACCAAAATCCCCCGGAAAAACATTCTCTTACAGAGGGAAGTCGTATCGGATTCAATAATAACGGCGACAATGGACATGATGAATACCAAGTGACCCGAAATACGAACTCCCAACAAGAAATTTGCGATCCGGGATTTACCCATTTCAAAATTGACCATAACAATAAGTGTTTGTTTTTAAATGGCGATAATATCTATCTGACTCCTAAGGAATTTGATCTGATTGAGTTGCTGTTCTCGGATATTAATCGAGTTTTTTTGAACGATGAAATCATAAATCGGCTTTGGCCTGAAAATCACCGGGCAACAAAATCGGATCTTTATCAATACATGCACTTATTACGAAAAAAAATAGAAAAAGACCCTAATAATCCGCAAATCATAATAACAGTCAGAGGCTTTGGCTATAAAATGAATGTAGATTGCACTAAAAAATTAATCAAAAGATAATGCATCCTTCATAGAAGCCCAAAAGTAGTTGACACTTTTTTATCACAAAAAATGCTAATAATCTCTGTCGGGTTAGGCGCTAGCCGTAACCCGACACAGATACTTCGATTTGTCTACGCGATGGGTGTTGCAACAAGTGTAAACCGAGGAATGAAGGATGCCAAAAATAAATACTGGAATTCACGTTACTCGTATCAGCTTATCATAGCGTTAACCAGTTGATTTAAAATATTTCCCTATACCGGATTCAGGTTACTTTATGGCTGTTGAAGCATAGTATCGCATTCCAAGCCCCTCTCAAAGCGTGTTGGTTTTTTCGAGCGGCACACCACACCAACAGATGCCACACCTTTCCTTGCGGGTAAAAACCTAAATCTCTCAAAACAATTTCCTGGCGGGACTCGTGGCGCTGCCCAAGAAACACTGATCACGCCTATTGCGGATCAAACTAAAAATCACCAGCGAAAACCTTTTGGCTCTAATCAGGGCCTCGTTTCATATTATATCCACACAACGGCAACTATTGCGCCACGCACCCTGCCTCATAGCTTGTACATGTTAATGTTTTCACAAATTTTAATGATTTAATTATTATAAATCAGCAAGTTAAGATTTCTTGTATTGGGTGCTGATTTTATATAATGTGAGACATCTTAAAGCTACGCTTAAATATTTGTTAATTTGCTCCATGGCTTGTCATTGCATAAAAATAAACCGTTAAAAATCATAAAGATGTGATTGTCTGTGTTATTTGATTTTATTTCAGTTTTTTGTACAAACCACGAGTTGCAGTCCAGTTTTTAGTTGTTTTCAGAATCCTTTTAAAAACGAACATTTTTTACTGTTTTTAGGCTTAAAATGGCACCCTTCATTTTCCAGTTTACAGTTTAAAAAAAGCCTCTTAAGTGTT
>JBAXXH010000207.1:0-5641 GCA_037127995.1 Methylococcaceae bacterium
ACGTCTGGCATGGATTCAGCAGTGTGGGGGCACATAACAGTTTGCGCCACATAACACCTATTATGTTCCCGGGAACATAACAGTACACCACTTTGTAGGATACACCACTTACGGATAGTGACTGGAGTAGTCGCTGGCGGAGTAATCCGCGTCAGCGTAACGCACTAAATAATGTACGTTCATGAGTCCGATTTACAGGAATTACATGTGCCTCACGAAGCGGTAGCCAATAGGGCTAGAGCCACAGTGTATCAAAAAAAACGGCCAAATCACGACTCGTTGGTCTGAGGCGAAGCCTCGTTAGATAGTGTTTTTATTTGTGGTACGCACTTGTTTTAGATAAGGTCAAACAGATCAAAAGCCTTGATAAGCGCAACAAAAACCGGATGCAAGAAAAGAATTGCAACCGGCTTTTGTTGCGCCAATGTGCTACGCGCTTGTTGACGCAAAGCGGAAAACAACAGCAGAAAAGCATTGCTATTGTTTTCCGCTTTGCGATGCCGCAACTTTATTTTAAATGTGGCGTTCCCCAAACCCCTGAAAGCAACACTAAAGTATTGCTGAAGGAAGTTTTATTTTGATTTAAAGCCTTGTTCTTAGCGTCTCAAAAACAGCTTGCACAAAAAGCAGTGCAAACAGTTTTTAATCCTTTTATGTGGCTACGCAGCAAATGAAGCAAAGCTCCAAAACAACGGCAGAAAAAACATTGCCCTTGTTTTGGAGCTTTGCCAAAAGGTGCTACGCGCTTATTTTAAACTCACTTCCGGCTGTGCCTACAGTTCAAACAAAGGCGCGGCTAATGCCAACTGATTGTTGATAAAACAATTATAACGCCATGATATTTTTTAGGAAAGCTTAACACATCCGCTCACGGCGACCGCCATCGCTCAGGTTTACTAGTATATAATAAGACATTTTGTATTATTTCGTATTATGTATAATATGAAATACACAATACGAAATACGTTATTTTATTATTTGCCGGAGAATACCCATGGCCCGATCAGGAATCACCTTTGAACAAGTTGCGGCAGTAGCAGACGCTATCATTGGCGAAGGTCAGCAACCTACCATTAACGCTGTCCGTGACCGCATCGGTACCGGTAGCCCGAATACTGTCCATAGACATTTAACGGTTTGGAGGGCGGCACGACTGCAAGCCATCGCCGCAGTACCGGAATTACCGGCAAGCTTAACGGCTGCAATAGCAACAGAAATTGAACGTGCCGCCGCTACTGCACGATCAGAAGTTGAAAGTAAGTTAGTCCAGGCCCAAGCAGATGCGGCCGAGCTTGCGAGCGCGGGTGAAGCACTGGAATCTGAACGTGATGGATTGTTTGAACAAGTTGCCGGGCTTACCACTGAACGCGACATACTCGCTGGCAAAGCCGCACAACAGGCCGCAGACATTGAAGTGCAAGCAGTCCGCATTGAGCGGGAACAACAAGCCGCAGAATCAGCGCGGGTTGAGTTAGCCAGGGCGCAGCTAAAAATTGAATCGGGCACTGAAAGGCTTGTAGGGCAGGCAGCAGAGATTGAGCGGTTACGTGTGGCACTGGACTCAGAAAGCAAAGCCCGCATTGCAGCAGAGCAGCAAGCGGCGGTGTTGTCGGCCAAGCTGGATTCGATGACTGATCGTGCAACTAAAGCGGAATCCCGCTTAGAGCGGGTCGAAAAGCAAAGTGAACAGATCAGGCAGGAATTGGATAGCGCCAGGAATCAGGCACAGGCAAGGCAATCCGAGTTAACCGCCGCTGGCCGTGAATTGGACGCGGCTCAGAACAAAGTGAGGGAAGCCAGGGCAGAAGCAAAGCAAGCAAGAGAAGAAGCGGCAAAGCTTCGTGGCAAGCTTGCTGCAGCGGTACAAAACAAGCCCGTAACTAAGACAAAAAACATAACCACTAATAGTGCAGAAGATTGATTCAAATTTTAGCGGCTAAAATTTTATTTATATTAGGGTAGGCAGATGATTTTAAAGGGTCCAGAAGAGGCAAATGCGCTTAAAAATAAACCTATCAAACAAAGCTCGTCGGGCATTGGCAACGTGTAGGCGCTGAGGTGCTAATACAACATCAAAAGACGCAAGGATTAATCGTATTCGGTGCTTAGATGTAGCGACCCGATAACATCCGCCAGGAACCACATTAACTGAGAATCTGCGTACGCTACACAGTACCGCTACCAATGCGTCAAGGTTTGAAAGGTTGTGTGGTTTGTCCTATTTTTGATGGTTACAATTAAAGCAGGCGTTGACAGTTGCAACCACTTCCTCAAATTTTGCCTTTTTCTTTTTGGCGATAGTGGATTCCTGGTTTTCCTGTCCTGTGTATAGATCGGCCTGCATCAACATTTCTTGTTCATTAATTTTGATTAATACGATCCTCCCCAGCTCCCCGAATTTCTTATGCTCGAAGACATAACAAAGCCCTCGATGGTCATAGCCACTTGATGTGGTGACATCAGGCGGTAAATCCTCGGGACGCAACTGCCTTAACCCTGGCCGTAGCGGTACTCCCTCTGCAAGCCATTGCAATTTTGCCTGTTGGTGTTTTGCTTTTCCCAGTTTCTCAAGCCCTTTTTTTATCTTCCTGGGATTGGGTGTGTGATCTATTGGGTGTGGGGTCTGTTGTTTTCCTTTCTTCATTTCTTGAGTTCTTCTGTCCATAACCTCCCCCAGAAGATCGGCAATACTTTTGGCATCCTGGAATAACCGTTCCTTTTCAGCATGCGCAAAGTGTTGTCCTAGCCCCTTACTCAGCATGACCTCAAATTCTCCCGTAACAAGAAAATTGCCATCCATAATGGTGTTACCCACACTCAGGTGTCTGTACCGCAAAAGTGTTTCGCAACAGGTGTGGACAAGCGGTTTCATTTTCTCATCGATATCTGGGCACATATCTTCGGCAATAGCCTCATTTAAAACAAAGTCGATGCCATTATTCCCGCGTAATTCAAAGCGGAATAAAAAAATCGTCACATCATTCCCGGCTATATTTTTCAAATTCACCTCATCTTTGAGACAAAATACGGATCATCCACAGTTGCAATGATTGTGAGCCCGCGAAAATGAATTGCTGGCCGCTACACCTATAAGTTTTGTGGTCAACAACGGCATTTAAGATGTCTGGATTATATTGGATGTTCATGATGGTTATAAGCTTTTAAAGTTCGCATTCTAACCGGTCACACAGTTCATCAAGCTCTGCAGCCAACTTTTTATTTCTACAATGGTTACACGCTGCTGCCAAATAGCCAACTAAATCCTGAAGCTCCTCATACGCAATGTCTATGGTTTTTCTCCGCATATTCAGTAATTGAGCTTGCATGTCTTTTGATGCCGCGTACCAATATTCATGAATGAGTTGCTTCTCACGATTATCAAGTTCTATTCTCATGGGTCAATTATTTATCTTAGGATAATTTTCTTACCGTTAAGGTAATCGATCCAAGCCAAGTAATGGTAGATTGATTGGATTTTTTGCATCATTTTACCTAGTATCTTCCTGTTTAAAGCAATCTTTTTTATCGCTGTTATTTTACTGGTTGTATTCATAATCGCCCTGATAGCAGTTGGCCTGTGCATTGGTATGGCGCACCTTTGATTAACAAAAAATTAGTGTACCGATAATATTGTTACATAGAAAATGGCTACTTTAACTCACCGTAACTTAGTTTTTAGTCAGCATTAACTAACACGCCTACCTTAGCGACGCTTTTTTTCAAAGCGCATATGCGACCTCTTATGGGCACCTAAATATCTTGATTTGTTTTTTTGATTTGTTTTTGTGTTGACAAACACAACACATTAGGATATTTTTTCATAACCAAACTAGTTAACAAATATGAGCCGATGAAAACGCAACATGCCACTGCTGAAGTAAACATCCACTTGCGTGCCCGTACACATGATAAATTGCTTATTGACCAAGCAGTCGAATTGCTTGGTTTAAACCGCTCACAATTCATGATGGCATCCGCACTCAAAGAGGCCAAGAATGTAATACTTGACCAAACTTCAATTTATGTCGACAACAAAACATTTCAAAAAGTCTTGGACCTGTTAGACACACCAGCAACACAAGGACAGATTGATGGTATGAAGCGATTGGGTGCAATCAAATCTCCATGGTCGCATGGGTGAAAATAAGGAGTTTTGCCCACCCATTTATCTAACCGAAGGGCACGATTTAGAAGGCTTCCAATCAGGCGAGGAAGCCTTGGATAGCTGGTTGCGGGACCGCGCACTTGATAATATGGGGACAGGGGCAAGCAGAACCTATGTCATTTGTCCATTGGGTTCGCGTAAGGTTATAGGATACTATGCTATTTGTATGGGCCAGATTCTTAATCAGGAAGTTACTGGCCCTATGCGCCGGAATATGCCCCGACAGATTCCGGCGGTCATTCTTGGACGATTGGCCATTGATAAAAAATGGCAAGGCAAAGGATTGGGCAAAGCCTTGCTTCAAGATGCAGTACAAAGGTCTGCCCGTGCCGCCCAAGAAGTATCTGCCCGCCTTCTGATCGTTCATGCCATTTCCTCCGAGGCAGAAGCCTTCTATTTGCATCACGGCTTTATCCGCCTTCCAATTGAAACACCTACCTACGCCATCGACCTCATAAAATTTGCCGGTCTCTCAGAATGGGGAGCTAAGCCAAAAGACTAAATAAGTGCATCCCCATCTTTTGATTCATTGACAATCTCCATATTTTGATAAGTTGATGGGTGCTTGTCATTTTCAGAAGACGACTGCACGGGGTATCGGAAGCCGACATCACGCCGATATATAAAACTTATTAGGTATTCGGTGTGCAGCTCAGTTAATGAAATTTTTGCCTAATGTGAAGGTAAATCGTTTGGGTGGTAACACCCCTACGCTCTGGCCTTTGATTCTGGAGTTAGATGTGAAACGACGTTTACTTATAATGAACGGCCAGTGCGCAATGCAGCAAGAAGACCAAGGTCAGTGGCGTAATGCTAAGGTTAAAAAGGCTATGGGCGTTAAGCCTGGAATCTACAATATTTTTACGGCAAACAAGGCGGATAAAACAAAAGAACATTCAGGCGTTATCTTGTATACAGATAAAAAGAATGTCTATCAACAAGTCGGTAAAGGGCAGTATATCACCCATGATCGGGCAGATTTTGCAAAACCGCCGGAATCCGGAAAGACTCAAAGCATCAGTTATAGTGCTGATGGCAAAGCCGTTGTTTCTGAGACGACACTCGGGCAAAAACAATCATGAAAATTTAATTGGATAACGCCTTAGATGGGGAAGTTCCCTCGGGCGACCCGACTAAGTGTAGATTCTTGATGTCATAATCGCCTTTTCTTGCGCTTATCGGAGTTTGAGGAACAATGGAACAATTACAGCAAACGGCGGTTCTGTAACCTGATAAAATCAGCCCATTATGACCAAGGGAGTTAAATAGTGGTTAAATCTGAACTAGTACGTGCGCTCAATGAGAAATTACCTGAACTTCAGATAAAAGCTGTGGAGTTGGCGCTCAATTGCATGCTGGGACAGATGGCAGATGCATTAGCCTAGGGCCAACGTATTGAAATAAGGGGCTTTGGTAGTTTTGATCCGACATTCCGCACCCCCGCTATCCGGAACCAGCATATAAGTGAACATACCG
>JBAXXH010000208.1:0-5605 GCA_037127995.1 Methylococcaceae bacterium
ATGAATTTGAGCGACTGAATTCAATCTGCCGTTCAAATTCAAAGTTATCTTTTGTATCTATGGCGTGCAGGCCGCATTATTGGTTGTGCATGCGTGCCAGGCACCAGCCACAAAGCGCTTGGCGGCAGCAGTAGATTCTCCAGGCGCGGTGCCACCTGCTAAAACCGCAGCAGCTCCCCAATTAAAGCAACTGGTGTGATAGACATCTATCGCGGAACCATTTGCTGCCAATGCACCGGCGGCCGTATGCGCCTAGCTAACACCAGCTACACCGGCAGTAGCGATCATCGTTACTGACATTAGGGTAAGCTTAAAAGTTTTTTTCATTTTCATTCTCCTGATTGTGGCTCTAGCCATATTGGTTTAAAGATAAAGTTTTAACGCTGTATCACATCGAACCTGATGTTATCAGCACGAGCCGGCGCAAATTAGTTTGCGCCGGCCGCGTTCCCCCCGGGCTTCTTTGCGAAGCCTTGGGCCAGAGCTGACAACCTGTCCTGCTCTGGTTTCTCTGACGGCCGCCTTTGCGGCGTGCCCTCATTAGAAACCGGGTATTATTTAGGGCCGGGCGAAACGCTCCTGGTTGCGTTTTAGTTGCGCCAGCTTGTTAGCGGCAAGACCGCTGATGCTTTCATCGCTGCTGCCCATTGCCTGTTCGAGTAAGTCCCGGTTGTCGCGGGCGTTTTCGAAGGCGGCATAGCGAACCGACCTGTCGGTATCCTGCAGGGCGCGGCTGATGGCTTGTGCCGCGATGTCCTTATCCAGCGCTGAAACCGTTGCCAGGGCCTGCACCCGAACGCTGGGGTTTGGATCGGTCAAGGCATCGTCCAGCGTTTTACGAATGCTGGGATCATGGATGTCAGCGCCCATTGTGAAATGGCTCAGGGCTTCATTGCGCTGATCGGTTGTTTTGGCTTGTTTTAATTCGGCCAGCACCGCTTCGGTTTGTTCTTTGCTGGCTAACGGCGGCGCGGCTTCGACAACCGGTTGTTCAGCGGGCACGGGTGTGGTGTCAATGGTCATGGCCTGACAACTGCCCACGCTGGAACCCAGCAACCAGAATTCAGCAGGTTGGCCGGGGTCGGGTTTGTTGGCCACCAGGCCGAGTTGCTTGGCCACCAGGCAGTCCATGATGTGCCCGACGGTTGCGCCCACGCAGGTGGCGGTCACGGGGGCGTCGGGCAGAACCGAGTAATGGATGCGCGTACCGGTTTTGTCGGCTATTTCTTTAAGCACCCGGGCCAAGGGCGCTTCCCTGATTTCCAGTATAAATTCAGCACCGGCCTGTTTGCCGATTTGTAAGCTAATGCCAGGCGGTGTCTGAGGCACCGCGATTTCTTTGGCTGCCAGAGTGCATGGCAACAGCATCAGCGCACCCGCGCAGCACCAGCCGGTCATGCCGACACAGCAATACCAAGTCAGACGGCGTGGCGGCTTTGATTTTGGTAATAACATGGACCTCACTTATCGAATGCTTACTGTTTGTTTACTTGGCTTCTTTGTGCGTTAAGGCTGCTCGTAAAAAACAACCGCCTGACCTCGTTCCCACGCTCATAAGCGTAACGGGGTTTGCAATCCCGTCACTCAGGTTTTGTTTGCGCTGATATTTACAAACGTTACGGCCGGGGTTGCAAACCCCGGCCAGCATCATATTTCCAATAGTTCCGGTCTGCGAAGCCAACCCATTACGTAAATTTTAACGCCCGTTTTGCCACGGACGGACAGCCTTGTCATCGGCGCTGGTATTTCTCCGGGGCATCCCGGTCTGTAATTGCGCCACCTGCTGTTGCAGCATATTTAGCGACTGCCGGGTTTCCAGCAACTGGGTTTGCAGGTGTTCAAAATGGATCTGGAAATACTGCGCCGAGGGAAACTGGGCACGCACCGCGCCTTCCTGAGCGAACGTTGTGGTTTTTAATTGTGTGGACTTCATGGTCATTGCCTTATGGTGGTGGGTTTAGACTTACCTGGCTGGTTCCGGCAGCGAGTGCGCCAGCCGTGTCCAGGTAGTCCCCAAAATAAAAAAATGTAGCGATTCCATCAGTGGTCGCGCTTAACTGTTTAGTTCTCCTCTTTAAAAAAGAGGGGGTTAGGAAAGATTTTTTAAATAAATCTTCCTTGCTTTGCTCACCACCCTTTTTCAAAGAGGGGTGACTATTTAGCTGAAGTTTCCCAGTTTTTATGCTCGTGACGTATATAGGAAAACCAATTAAAGTGGGGTTTGCTATAAATTACGCAAACCCTGCATTAAATCTCTATCCCGCATAGCCAGCGTGATTGGCTTTGTTTAAAAACTGGGAAACTTCAGCTATTTAAGAGCCAGGCTGTCCACTCATTCCCTTGAGCCGGACGGGGTTTGCAAACCCGTCCACAACATTTCTGTTAGGTAAGGTAACCTCGCAATAAATAAAATACTCCCGGATGTGCTGAACGGCAGCGCATCGCTCAATCACGAATGATGCGCTTCACTGCCGTTCAGCACATCCTACAAAAGTGAGGGTTTATTTTTGCGTCTTGCCTAACTTGGTCGTAATCCAGGCTCGGTAATAAATCAATAAGAATGCAATATACAAAAGCACTATCAGTGCCAACTGTTATTATTTGGTATGCTAATTTTTTGAATGGCTTGTAACTAATGGATTAATTATGATAATTATGAATTTTATGGCCTATTTTTTGTTTTTTGGACAGGCTCTATCCGATTGGAAAATCCGCATGATTTAAAAAACTATGTTAGATGACCTGTTTTTCTTAAAAAGGATGTGATATGACCTGTTTTTCTTAAAAAGGATGTGATATGACCTGCTTTTCTTAAAAAGGATGTGATATGACCTGCTTTTCTTAAAAAGGATGTGATATGACCTGTTTTCCTTAAAGGGAGCTTTACAATTCGCGTTGCTCTAACCAACCTGACGAGCCATTTTTGATTCACCGCGCTTTGTAACTATTGAGTTTCCTCTTTTTTAAAAAGGAGCGGGAATACATACACAGCCCTTGCTGGTGTTGATCCTGTATAATTTCTGGCCATAACCGGAATTATCCGATGACACTTCAAACGCAAACCATCATGGGTATTATACAAAAACTTGCCTCTCAAACAGCTATCTACGGTATCAGTAGTATCTTCGGTCGATTTCTCAATTACCTGTTGGTGCCGCTGTATACCTATTATTTTTCAGCGGCAGAATACGGCATAGTCTCAGAGTTTTATGCTTATGCCGGATTCTTTTCCGTTTTACTGTTATTCGGGTTTGAGACGGGCTATTTTCGGTTTCGAGATAAGGAACATACAGGCAAAGATGTTGCTTATTCGACGGCGCTAATTTTTGTTGTTCTGGTCAATGCAGGCTTTTTTCTGACCATATTACTTATTAATTCAAGGCTATCATCAGCGCTAAATTACGCTAATCATCCCGAGTATGTTTTGTGTTTTACCTTGATTTTAACCTTGGATGCGATTGCCTCTATCCCGTTTGCGCGGTTGCGTGCTGAAGACAAGGCTTTTCGTTTTGCCGGAATCAAGATAACAGAGATAGGGATAACCGTACTGCTCAGCCTGTTTTTTATTATTTATTGTCCCAAGGTTTACGCGGAAAATCCGCAATCATGGATAAGTAAGCTATACAATCCAGCGCTTGGCATTGGTTATATTTTTATCGCCAATCTGATTGCCAGCATTTTCAAGTTTTTGTTATTGTCACCCCAGTTAAAGGGTTTGGCTTGGGGGTTTGACCGGGCGCTGTTTGGACGAATGATTCGCTACTCGCTCCCGATGGTGGTGATAGGTTTTGCCGGGATTATCAATGAAATGCTGGATCGTGCCTTGCTAAAATACTTGTTGCCTTATGATGTCCAGACCAATATGAAGATGCTGGGTATTTATAGCGCTTGTTACAAGTTGTCTATTTTGATGTCGTTGTTTATTCAGGCGTTTCGGTATGCGGCAGAACCTTTTTTCTTTGCCTATTCAGGCAACAGCGATGCACGATTTGTTTACGCTAAAGTGCTTAAGTTTTTTGTTGTTTTCTGCGTGTTCATTTTTTTATTGGTGACGTTGTTTATCGATTTCTTTAAGTATTTTCTGGGTGATGAGTTCCGTGCCGGACTTGAAGTCGTGCCGATTTTATTACTGGCTAATTTGTTTTTGGGTATCTATGTCAATTTGTCGATCTGGTACAAACTCACTGACAGAACCTTGATGGGGGCTTTTGTGTCTTTGTCGGGTGCCGTGCTGACCATTGTGCTTAATATTTGGTGGATACCGTTACTGGGTTATGTGGGTTCAGCCTGGGCAACACTGGCCTGTTATGCCAGCATGGCGATGGTGTCTTATTTGCTGGGGCGGCATTATTATCCGGTTACTTACGATGTTAAGCGTGTGCTGGGTTATATAACCTTGGGCGTGGGTTTGTATTTTGCAAAGGAACAGTTACCGGCAGGCACTGGCTTGCAACAACCGTGGTTATTGTCGCTTGAGTTAATGTCGATTTATCTGCTGGTGACGGTGCTTTTTGAGCGGCGGCAGTTTGTACCGGTAAAACAGTAACTCTTGTCATCTTATTGACGCTGTTTTCAATTAAAATACGGTGTGTTCTTTTTAAGCCATTACTCATAACCTATGCCAAATAATTTGCAAGTACGCGCTCGTTTCATCGGTGGTCTTTTTTTACTGTTGCTGGGGGGGTGGGTTTTACACAGCTTTCTCGCTTTGTTGGTTTGGGCTGTAGTGCTGGCAGTATCCACTTGGCCCGTTTATCAACGGTTATTGGCTTCCAATGAGCTGCATGGAAAAATGACGTGGGTGGCTTTTGGGCTGACTTTGCTGCTGGGTGTGATTGTTTTGGCACCCGTGGGCTACGGATTAAGCCGGTTGTTACAGGAAGGGCAAGCACTGGGCAGGCTGCTAACTGATGCGCAAAGTATGGGTATTCCACCACCGGCCTGGCTGGAAAACCTGCCAATAATAGGTGACTGGTCTACAGCGTATTGGATGACTGTGTTGGGCAGTTCAGATGCCGCCAATGAATCCCTGCACTGGTTGGGAACGGGCGGGGCGGTTACGTATACCAAAGACTTTGCAGGCCAGCTTGTACATCGTTTCTTCGGGTTTCTGACCATTCTTTTAGTGCTGCTTTTTGTTTATCAACATGGCGATAGTCTGGGGCGACAGGTTTTGGCGAGTAGCCGCAAGTTGTTCGGCGAAAAGGGCTTTCGCTATACAGTGAATGCCACCACGGCAGTACGTGCTACGGTTAATGGAATGATGTTGATTGGGGTGGGTAAAGGCTTGTTGTTGGGAGCCGCTTATGCGTTTGTCGGTTTAAGTAATCCTGCCATACTGGGCGCACTGACGGGCGTTTTTGCCATGATTCCCTTTGCGGCCAAACTGATCTTTGGTGCTTGTTCCCTGGTGCTGGTGGTGCAGGGACATATTGCCGAGGGCGGTGGGTTGTTTGTGTACGGTATGATTCTTACCCTGATTGCGGATAATTATGTACGTCCTGCGTTAATCGGTGGCGCGGTTAAGTTGCCTTTTATCTGGACGCTGCTGGGGATTTTTGGCGGTATGGAGACTTTTGGTTTGCTGGGATTATTTTTGGGGCCT
>JBAXXH010000209.1:0-5557 GCA_037127995.1 Methylococcaceae bacterium
TTATTACTATAGCTTTTACTCATGACCTCCGCAAATCAACTAGCACCAATGGTTAATATTTAGTCAGTTTCCGCTTTGGCATAAATTAGTTCAGGCAGGGTAAAAACGTGTGTAACGGGGTTACAAACCCCGTCACGCCGAACGAATTTTGGGCAATGAGCAAATTATCCCGAGAGGTTATCAAACCATGGGGCCACGCTTTTGGCAGGAGGGCGGTATTGCGCATTAGTTCGTTTGGGTGAGGCAACGAACTTACCCGCACAACCGAAATCAATGGTCAGACTCCATAAACAATAGGGGGACAGACCACTATTTAATGCTTTTAATATAAAAATTAATACTAGCCATCTATTTAAAAGATGTTATATTTAATATTCAAATTAGCATCAAATTGGAGTTATGATGGACACTGTATTTGCCAATACAACTGTTAGCGTTACAGAATTAAAGCGTAATTATGCTTCCATAATTAAACAATCAGATGAGAGTCCTATTGCTATTCTTAATCACAACAGGCCTGAATCCTACCTATTACCTGCTGCATTTTATGAAAAACTTTTAGCAAAACTTGAAGATTTAGAAGATACACAGCTTATCCTTGAACGTGCAAATGGACCATTTGTTGAGTTAAGTTTAGATGACCTATAAATTAAGGTTTCACGAACTCGCTTTAACTGAATGGAATAAGCTAGACGGTAGTATAAAATCTCAGTTTAAAAAGAAACTGGCAGAACGTTTAGAACAGCCCAGGTTAAAATCATCAGCTCTTTCTGGAATGAAAGATTGCTACAAAATAAAACTCCGGCAACCAGGGTATAGAATAGTTTATCGGGTAGATGATGATATTGTATCAGTTACGGTCATTGCTGCCGGCAAAAGAGACAAAGAAAAAGTCTATCAAGATGCTGGAAAACGCATTTAAACTGTTAAAATAGAGGAATAAATGGGGTCAGACTCGATATTCAACAAACCGCCACGGGCTTCACCGTGGCGGTTTGTTTATGTCTATGCTAAACTGATCGCTATTTTTAATATATTGGAGCGTTTTATGGCAACGATTACATTTGATACGTTGAAGTTTGCCAATAAGTTAAAATCTGCCGGTGTGGTTCCTGAGCATGCAGAAGCAGAGGCGGAAGCGCTAGCCGATATATTTGAGATTAATCTTAAGGAAGTTGCGACTAAGGAAGATATTAAATTTCTTAAAGATGACATCAAGCATCTCGAAGAACGGATCGATGGTAAATTTATTCAACTTGAACAGCGTATGACTATTAAATTAGGCGCTTTGATGGTAATAGCTGTGAGCGCTGTTGCGACTTTGGTTAAATTATTGTAAATCAATGGGGTCAGACTGTAATACTGCTTACTTAAGTAAACTATCTTTATTAATTAATAAGATATGATTGTAAGAAAGGGGGCAGACCCAAATGCCATTTTAAATAGTCCAATTTTCAACATCCATTCCGTTCTGACTCAATAAATTCCGGGCGAGTCAACATGCCTCCTATCGCGTATTTTTTTAACGCGGCGAACAAGCTCGGGACATTCTCTATTTTTTTTTCAAGTGGCTGGATAATAACTTTCTCGCCTTCACGAGTTACAACTAACTCCGTTTTTGGTGGATAAGCAATATCGGCAGGCAAGCGCACTGCCTGAAATTGGCGCGTTTTAAATGTGTTTGACATACTTTACTCCCAAAAAAGTATTAACACGTTATTACTTAAAAAAAAGAAAAAAAGGGGTCGAAAAAAGGGGTCAGACCCCTTTATATATAAATATACAGAAGCAGGGCGGCTGTTTCCAGAGGTCTGCCTCTGGGCGTTAAGTCTTTTAGCGTAAACCCTTGCTTGGTTATCAATATTTTTAACATAGCACGTCCATCCCTGAAAATCTAACATTCATACCGGAAAAGTCGCTAAAAAAAATGCCTTGCCAGTTTCCTGGCAAGGCATTTTCCAACCCAAAGAATGCTCTAAAAAAAATCAACACACTCCAAGAGAGGCTTGTGATAAACCGCCTTTTTTTGTAAACCCAAAAAACTTATTTTTGTGGTTCGGGAGCGACTGTCTTTTCTTCAGTTTTTGGAGCTTCCGGCGCTTTATCGGTTGCAGCGGCAGGGGCAGGGGCTTTATCTTCTACCACTTCTTCAACAACGACTTCTTCAGCTACTGTTTTTCCGGCTGCATCTTTAACATCTTCAACGATAACTTCTTCGGCAACCGGTTGACCTTCGGTAGCTTTGGCATCAGGAGCAGGAGCAGGAGGTGCTTTTGCCGGTTCATCAGTCAAGGGCACCAATATTTCTACTTTGGCTTGTTTACGCAAAGATTCAACCATAGTTTGAACTTTTTTACGTTGCAGGTAAGGCATCAGTTGTTCTTTTACGGCATCCAGTGGAGGCGGAGTTTGAGCGCGTGAGTCTTCTCTTAAAATAACATGATAGCCAAACTGGGTTTGTACCGGTGTTGTGGTGTATTTACCTTTTTCCAGTTTCGCAACGGCTTCGGAGAAGGGGGCTACCATTTGACCGGCAACAAACCAGCCTAAATCGCCACCATTTTGTGATTCTTTAGCATCTAAAGAATTCTTGTTGGCTAATTTGGCAAAGTCGCCGCCTTTGTCCAGTTCGGCGATTATCTTTTTAGCTTCTGCTTCCGTTTTAACCAAAATATGACGGGCTTTATATTCAATTCCGTTTTCACCGGCAACCTTACTGTCATATTCAGCTTTAACTTCGGCATCCGTGACAGGATTGGCTTTTATAAAGTTTTGTACATCAGCTTGCGTTAATAAGGTTTTTTTAGCACTATCAAGCTGTGCGATGATTTCAGCGGATTTATCCAATTGCTTTTGGATGGCGTCCTGAACCAGTAATTCACGCTGAATGAGTTCTTCAATCAACTTTTCTTTAGGAAAAGTTTGGCCATGACTACGCTCAGCAATTTCTTTTTCCAATTCAGCCAGTGTGGATTTACCAATATATTGGCCATTGACGACAGCGACAGCATCC
Organism: Methylococcaceae bacterium; assembly: GCA_037127995.1. Classification (GTDB taxonomy): domain Bacteria; phylum Pseudomonadota; class Gammaproteobacteria; order Methylococcales; family Methylomonadaceae; genus Methylobacter_C. Next base: position 3,014 of record JBAXXH010000209.1, read on the forward strand.
GCTTTCTCGATAACGGGCCTGGCAGCAGAGGTGCTGGTGCTATCCGTGATTTTTTGATCACAACCGGCAATTAATGCTGTACCGGCAACAAGTAGAGGGATAATCTTTTTTTTCATTTATAAACTTCCTTTAGTTTCTTCAGAGGGTGATAGAGCATTAATGCCTAAGGCATGAATTTGTTGCTTCATCATGTCGCCTATCGCTTTATAGATAAGTTGATGCCGCTGTACTAACGACTTTCCTTCAAAAGCCTCCGCGACAATAGTAACATGATAATGACCGCCGCCGCTTTTTGCGCCGGGATGTCCTGCATGTGCGGCACTATTATCAATTATTTCCAACAGTGCCGGTTTAAAAGCATCATTTAATAATTGTTTAATTTGTTCAGTTGTCATTGAGGAAATACCTTTTTAAATGGTTTAACGGTCACTTTAGCATAAACGCCGGCATCGTTATAGGGATCGCTATCGGCCCATTGTTGAGCGGCTTGCAAATTGTCAAATTCTGCAACAACCAGACTGCCTGTAAAACCGGCGTCACCGGGATTATCACTTTCAACCGCTGGATGCGGGCCGGCTAACACCAAGCGTCCTTCACTCTGAAGATCATGCAGTCTTTTGATATGGGCAGGGCGCGCGGTTAATCTTTGTTGCAAACTATCTTTACTGTCTTCACTGATAATCGCGTATAACACTTTTTATTCCTCGGCGTCCGGGATATATTTATATAAAAAAAACATTTGTACCACCATAAAAACAACCATCAAACCCGGTGCTATAAACGTTTTAAAAGTGACCCAATCGTCAGTATTGTAATTATACATAACATAAACGTTGATAAAACCAATACTCATAAAGAAAGTAGCCCAGCTAAAATTCAAGCGTTTCCAGATTAATGACGGCAATGTTAAATTGCTGGACATCATTCTTTCAATAAAGGTTTTTTGACCTATAAAGTGGCTGCTAAAAAAGGCGATACCAAATAACCATTCGATGATGGAAAACTTCCATTTAAGGTATTGCTCATCATGTAAATAGATGGTTGCACCACCAAATACAACAACCAAGCCCAAGGTAATCCATTGCATGGTTTCAACTTTACGGTGTTTGATCCAGGCATAGGCCACCTGGATAATAGTGGCTACAATAACCACGGCGGTCGCTACATAAATATCGTAAAGTTTATAGGCGATAAAAAATAAAATAATCGGAAAAAATTCGAAAAGCTGTTTCATTATGTTCCAGAGTGCGAGTAATCAGGCGTAATTTTCTATAGTTCTCCTGTTGACCAATTGATCTTGAAGAGGTTAATTTATAGTTTGGTTGATTGATTGGTATTTTGCTTGGGTAACGATGGTTTATTTTTATCTTACGTTTATAAGCTGACCAAATTCCGGTTAGGTAAAGGGTGGTTAAGACCTGCTTAAAGCGAAACTTTGGTATTTTATAACTCAGTTATCTGCAATAAGCAGCATTACCGATATTTATATTGTAGGATTTTTCATCGCTAATGTACATGCTTGAGTGCTGTTTCTGCTAGAATACTTAATTTACGGAGCATTTTAATGGATAAAAAGTCGCAAACCGAATTAGAGGCTGCTGCATTCAGACATTTTATCAGTCACTTACAACAGCACACTGAAGTTCAAAATATCGATTTGATGATATTAGCAGATTTTTGCAGAAATTGCTTGGCCAAATGGTACGCAGCTGCGGCAGAAGAGCAGGGCATAGCAATGGATTATGAGCAGGCCAGGGAAGTGGTTTACGGTATGCCTTATAAGGAATGGAAAGATAAATTTCAACAAGAGGCAACACCCGAACAATTGGCTGCCTATAACCAAAAACAAAAAGCAAAAACTGATTAATTTTCACACACCATAAGGGCATAGACATGATTACCATCATTATTGAAGGGCCGGAAAAGTCGGGCAAGAGCCATGCAATCGCACTAATCGGCAAGCATCTGAAGAGTCTCGGCTGTAATGTGAGGATTCAATCTGAGGAAACTCACAATGCCGGCAAGCTGGCGATGACAGATGACGAACTCTTGGAGCGCCTGCGTAAAACGGAGATCATCATCAAGGAAATGCGCACTTCGGCATAAGCTCTGATGTCAGACTTAACCAATCACGTATCAAGGTAACAATAGACGCTGCTTAATGCTGTTGGTTATTTTTGTTATAGCCTATATATCGGTTGCCCATTTCAATGTGCTTTAAAGCGGCTTCAGCATGAGTAGTTGCCGAACCTATATGTCCTAAATTACCGAGTTCATTGGCTTCATGCAGTTCTTTAGCCGCAGCGTCCAAATGGATTTTTGGCACGCTTTTAGCTTCTTTCGAGGCTGCTAGGGTATGTTTTAATGCCGCTTTTGTTTGTTCAAGCAAAAGCTGTGTTTGACCGTCTGCACCATTAACTACCGCCGCATTAGCATGCTCAAGAGCGGCGGCAGTATGACTATCAGCGAAAACAGAAGTGCTTAGAAGTAATAAACCTGTACCAATAGATATTATTTTTTTCATAATTCTCTCTTCATAAAAGT
>JBAXXH010000210.1:0-5422 GCA_037127995.1 Methylococcaceae bacterium
GACGAAGCAAACCGACTGGTTTATGCCGTGAATGATGAGCACTTAACCATCATTGGTTGTCGATACCATTATGAAGCATGAAGGGGTAAGGCAGGGCCGAAACGTTTAAAGACTACGATGCCGGTCGGGGTTTACAGCCCCGACCGAAACGTTAAACTCCTTGTTCCTGTTTTTTTTAGCTTGACTGAGGCAATCCCGGATAAATCGAGATGCTTTCGTTAGTCGCGACGTGGGCGTCGCTCCCACGGTGGGAGCGACGCCCACGTCGCGACTATAGCTCGTCACTAGGTTGGCTGTCTGGTCTCAGCCATGATTTGATAGACTCACCTGCATCATTTTTTAAAATCAATGAATAAAAACTTGAACATCGAGTTTAAAGACTTCAATAGATTTCAAAACGTTAATGACGGGGGGTTGCAAACCCCGTCACGCTTCAGTAAAACTTCACCTTTTTTGTGTTGGTTCGGGTAAATTGACGTTTATCGTTATTAAGTTCATACTTCGCAACGATAACTTAACGTGGGATGTCACTATGAAAGCGACTGCCAAGGATCTTCGGGTTCATTCAAAGGAACAGCTTGATGCTGTAAGCAGGGGAGAAGATGTTGTGATTACATTCAGAGGCAAGCCTTGCGCCCGGCTTGTGCCTTATGAAAAAACGGCTAAGCCCACCGCTCCGGATAATAATGATTTGTTCGGGATATGGGCGGATCGAGTGGATGTTGAATCTGTAGAAGAGTATGTGCAGAGCTTGAGAAAAGGCAGGGGATTTGATGCTGGTTGATACGGATGTGCTGAGCTGGTATTTAAAAGGCAACAACAATGCATGGCAGGAAATAGAAGGATTATCCGGTTTTTTTATTTCGGTGGTGACTTATATTGAGCTGGTTCAGGGCATGCGAAACAAGCAGGAGCTTGTTGCCTTAAGGCGGGCGTTAAGGCTCTGGAATGCAACCGTGCTGTATATTTCCGAAGATATTTCAGCCAAAGCCCTGTTTTATGTTGAACATCATTATTTAAGTCATTCAATGCAGCTTGCTGATGCATTAATTAGTGCGACCGCTGTGGCGAACGGACTTGATATTTTTACAGGCAATGTAAAGCACTATCAAGTTTTGAAAGACCTTTCAATAAAAGCATTTAAGCCTGTTTAAATAATGAAAATCCTGTACCCTGAAATCCCCCCCTATCACACTTTTTTTCTTGAAACGGGCAGCAAGCATTCTGTTTATGTAGAGCAAAGCGGTAATCCTGACGGCATTCCCGTGGTTTTTTTACACGGCGGACCGTGCTCGGGAACCAAACCCGATCATCGCCGTTTTTTTAATCCCGAACACTACCGTATTATTCTTTTTGATCAGCGCGGCTGTGGCTTGTCTTTGCCTTTTGGTGAATTGGAGAACAATACCACGCAGGATTTGGTTGATGATATGGAGCGCATTCGGCAACAGCTAGGCATGGACAAATGGCTGGTGTTTGGTGGTTCTTGGGGTGCGGCATTGGCCTTGTTATATGCCCAGCAGCATCCAGACAAAGTCATCGGCATGATTATTCGTGCGGTGTTTTTGGTGCGGCAACAAGATTTGGAATGGTTTGCAAAGACCGGTGCCAATCTGATTTATCCGGAACAATGGCAACGGTTGCTTGAAAGCATTCCTGTACACGCTCGGGAAGATTTGGTGCAAGGTCTTTGTGATGCGTTATGGGGCAACGATGAGGTGGCCAAAAGACGGGTTGCCAAAGAATGGATGGTGTGGGGTGGACAGGTTGCTTTAGGCAACGATTACAAACCCGGCCGCCCTTGCGACCACGTAACGGATAAAATGGTTAAACAAGTACGCATGGAATTGCATTATGCCAAGCACGCTTATTTTATTAAGGAAAACCAGATTCTGGAAAACTGCCCCATTTTACAAAATATTCCAACCATCATCATTCATGGGCGGCAGGATTTGGTTTGTCCCCTGGAAGCGGGGATGAAGCTGCATCAGGCGTTGCCACATGCCGACTATATCGTATTGCCCAATGCCGGACACATTGCCCAAGGTGCGGAAATGATCGATGCGCTGGTTTCTGCGACTAACCGGTTTGCAGAAAAACTGACTTGTTGACCTGGTGTCAGCCTTTTTAATATAAATTTCCGAGTTATTATGACTAATCACGTAATGAGCATTGCAAAAAGAGAAGAGGAGTTATCTTATTATTTGGATAGACAACCTTATCTTACCGAGTTGGATGGTATAACCCTGACTATTGCAAAAAATGTATTTCCCTCCGACTTTGGCATCACCAGTTCATTTTTTGGACATTTTATACTTCAGCAAAAACCGGCCGCCACGGGCTTGGATATGGGTTGTGGCAGTGGCTATTTTGCTTCTTTATTAAAAAAAATAGGCTGTAAAAAGGTATTGGGTGTTGATTTTAATATCGATGCCGTCAAGTGTGCCACTGAAAATATCAAGCTTAACCCGTCATTGGCACCGATTGATTTTATACATAGCGATTTGTTTAAGGACGTACCCTTAACAACATTTGATATTATCGTATTTAATTTTAACTATTATCCTTCCAACGGTGATTTTGGTTTAAATGAAGACGGCGGGCGTCAAATATTACAACGGTTTTTTACCCAAGTCAGTGCTTTTTGTGATGCCGAAACACGGATTTATATCCCGTATTCCGAGTTTGTAGGTATCGAGCATGATCCCAAAATGATTTGCCGGGATTTTGGTTTTGATTATGAAGTCATGGCTACAACGGTAAACAATACCGGTACACATTGCATTTACAAGATAATGAAACAATAAGGTTTTAAGGCTGTCAATTTAAACCAGGACGGTAAAAGCAGGGATAGAAAATCCTGGCTCTATATGGATCGTATAGGGTAAGAAATAAAAAATACCGATAAACACAAATCTTAAAACTAACTGAAAATGTTCAAGTCGTCATTCCTGCATGGACTGCCGGGAACCGGTTGCCATGGATGGCATTCGTACGCATCCATTAAATGATTTTTTAAAGAAATCTCTGTTCGATATCTTGGCCAACATTGGCAAATCTTACATCGTAAATTTTGCCTGAAAGTAGAATTCATTCTGAAAATGTTAAATTATTTTTGAATGATTACTTATTATTTACCCACTACGATTCACATAGAGTCGGCTTATTGAGCTAAATAACTGCCTGTTTAACCACCCAAGACCGATTGCTTCCCGACTATGCTAAAAAATTTGTTGCCGATATTTTCTACCGTACTGTTTTATTTGTTGTATTACCTGATTAGCGCAATTAAATTTGATGTACAGATAGATGTATCGGCTATTTTCCATGATTTCTTGTTGCAGTTGGGTGCAGGTTATATTCTTTTTACAATATCAGCGCGTGTCTGGATTTTTCTGGTCATTCAGGCACTGCTGATGGGTATGTTGTATGTCGGTAATGCCGTTAAAATGTCCTTTTTTGGTGGCCCGATTATACCGGACGATGTTTTCGCGCTTGGTTCATTACTGCTGATATTGGAAGGATGGCGGTTTTTTGCCCTTGCAATACCGCTGGCCGCGATTGCCAGTTTATTGTTGTTCAATTTCACCATGCGCCACTGGAGCGCTTATCTTGCCAGTCTGACGGTGATTTCGCTGGGGATGACCCTGGCTTATAAGCCCGTTATGATACTTGATCCGCTTGATAAACATGTCGGCAACTCAAAATGGGATCAACGTTCCAATTATTTGTCGCGCGGGCCTGTACTTTATAGTCTGCAAGAAGGCGCACGTTATTTTGCGTTATCCGATAAGTCGCCAGACCCTGACGAGGCTCAGATGGCAGCCGAGAGCCTGTTAATGGCTGCCTCTGCTCAAAAGCCCGTGGCAAAAATCAAGCCCTTTACGCCGCGCAACGTACACATTATATTATTGGAGTCGTTTTGGGATCCTAATGAGTTAAAAAAAGTCCATTATGAGCCCAAGCCATTGGCACCCGATTTTCGCAAGCTCTGGAAAAGTACGGGTTATTCATTCGCTTTGGTTCCGGTATTTGGTGGCGGTACTGCAAATTCAGAATTTGAAGTGTTATGCGGGTTTCCGGTGACCAAAAGCAGTGTCAAATTTGAACGTCAATTACTAAACGCGGTGCCGTGCCTGCCTCATATTCTTGCCGATAAAGGCTATCGAACTGTCATTTCGCATCCCAATGTACCGGTTTTCTGGAATCGCGTTAATGCCTATCGAAATATAGGTTTTCAAACCTACTGGTCAAAACAGGATTTTTTACTGGATGATATGAATGGTGAGTTTTTATCTGATGTTTCGCTTTATCGGCAGGTCATGGAGAAGATATCCGGATCTTTGGCTAGCAAACAACCTATGCTTGATTACATTGTGACTTATTTTGGCCATTGGAATTACCCGTTAAGTGAAAGTCGTCCTTTAAAGGTCAGTTCTAACTCCAAGGTTGAAGAGGTCTCTTCTTATGCCAATACTGTTTATTATAAATCCCGTGAGCTAATGGCGTTTTTAGAGCAACTAAAATTACGTGACCCTGACGGTATTATTGTTGCTTTTGGTGATCACCTGCCCAATCTTGGCGAGGGTTATGTGGATTCAGGTGTGCTATTCTCCAGTTGGAGCGAGTTTACCCCCGCTATGTTTAAATTCCATGTGAGTACCCCCCTTATTATTATCGACGGAAAAAACGGGCCGCTTAATGTCGGCAATATTCCGCTTTATGAAGTGCCCAAGCTGTTACTTGATTTGCTGAATTATAATGAGCCGAGCATCATGGATTATGTCAGTCCACTGCCCGATATGCGTGTTCGGCCATTGCCCGGTTTGCATTTTGATTTACTAAGGGATGAAAAAACCGCTATCTGTAAAGAGCCTCCCTATTCGGCAGCATGTCTCGAATCGTCGCGCTGGCTAAATGATATAGCTGTGGTCAGTAATGATTTATTTATCGGCCGTCAATATACACGTCCCAAACATTCGCCCTTGCCGCCGCAAGATACTGCGCGGGTAGAGATGGTTCAACCTCCCATGAATGCCGGCGTGCCACAGTGATATTTCGATAGACTTGTCAGGCCTGATTTCGGTTTTTTTGTCCTGACTAAAGTAAGTCGTTTTATTTTTTAATAGCCAGGGAACTTAGTGAATAAATTTTTTACTAACTGGCTGTTATTGAAAAATCCAGCAACTGTAACAATAAAAAGTTGCTCGTTCTTTAGTCTGATTGGAGCCCTCAGATTAAAGAGCTGGGTGTACTGCCTGAAATGCCTCGTTGATTTCCTGCCTGCCACTTTAACTTGTCGCCGGTTTTCGTTTTTTTAGCACTGATCAAAATAACAGGATACTTACCAATGCCGTTAAGTTAAGCCGTTCGCTGAGCGGAGTCGAAGCGATTTTGCCGGCTTCGGCTTCGCTCAGCCAAC
>JBAXXH010000211.1:0-5403 GCA_037127995.1 Methylococcaceae bacterium
CAATGATTTTTATCGCTTCACTGTCTAGCGTGTTCCTGGATTGCTCTTTCACGTATGGGGCCTCAATTACGTAGGATAATAAGCTTGAATGTTAACAAATTATGCAACAATCTAATAACCTATTTTACAAATTTAATTACCAAAAGGCTAACGAGCACCTTTTATTCGGTAATTTCAAAAAGCCAATCTCAATACCGGACATGCAAATTTGTAATATTTTTAACGAGAGCACAGTCGCCACCCGCCCCCTATGTATAGGGCCAAACCATGAATGGTTGTGAATTATTATCGGTGGCAAAGCCTTATTTTTCACTGACATTTGCACCAACCCCCAGCCAAAAAACCTTACATGGTTTTGCCGGAGTTCTGGAGTGAAAATTCATTCGCTTTAGAAAATTCAATGAACCCTGGCAACCATCGTATAAACAAATAGTTGTTTTAGTGCCAATTGACATCCTTCGTTGATGAGTTCATCTTTCATTTGCCTGAATGTGACCATGCATTTCAAAATTTATGGTTATCATTCAACTGGTGATGAATTAACGCAGTTCCTTCAAGCATAAAACCAGGTATAGCTCTCTATTGGAGTAGCAGGTAACACATGGGGTGCACATCGAAATAAATCGCTTCTATTCATAGTTGGGTACTATACATAGGAGTCAAAAGGAGTTATTCAGATAAAAAGTCAAAAGCAGGCCTTAACCTTTATTCCTTAATAGTTTCCTCAGTAGATATTTAATTTTTTTGTGCTTCAATGCACAAAAAAATAAAAAATGCTAAACCTATCGTAAGATAGGGACAGAAAGTCGTGGTTCCCATACAAACGGAAAGCCAGACTGCCGAATATGACTTCGTTAAAGTCATAAAAGGTAGTACAGCTTTTTTTGCGTGCTAATTAAACATATTTCCAGAATCAATCGAGTTCGACCCGGTTGATTTTATTTATGATACCTAAAACATTTAGAGACCACCCGTGAACACTAAAAAAGCTAGTTTTTCTCGTCTATATTTTTATTATCAGTAACTTGTGTATCGGAAGCAGGTTATGTCACGTTTTATGTTAATGGAAATATCGGTGCCGACCAAACTTACTGTGGCACTCAGGTTAAACCCTGCAAGACCATCACTTATACGGTGAATAACAAAGATTCACAGATCATGAGCAAGATGTGTCAGCGAGTACCAACAGCCTGTCACTACATACTTAAATGAGCAAACCATGTTGCAAATATCCAGTCAAGTTATTATTCCAGACGGCGAGATTGAAATTTATGCCATTCGTGCCCAAGGAGCTGGTGGCCAGAATGTCAATAAAGTATCCTCAGCGATTCATTTGCGTTTTGATATTCACGCGTCATCATTGCCTGATTTTTATAAAGAAAAACTGCTGGCCTTAAATGACCAGCGTATTTCAAAAGAAGGTGTGATTGTTATCAAAGCGCAGCAATACCGCACCCAAGAAAAAAACAAAGAGGATGCCTGTAGCCGACTACAGAATTTAATAAAAAGTGTAGGGTTGGTGCATAAAAAGCGCAAAGCAACAAAACCCACTAAAGGATCAAAGCTAAAACGCCTGGATGGCAAAAGCAGACAAGGCCAACTTAAGGCCTTGAGAGGAAAAATTAATTTTCAATAATCGTCTGGCTAAACTGATTAAGAATGCGCATGAAATAACTTAGGCATCTTGCTCCCTCTCGCACTCCGGGAGAGGGCCGGGGTGAGGGGATATAAAGGGTCAAGTTATTTCATGTACGTTCCTTAGATTGCCGAAAGCGCCAACCGGGTCAATTTTGCACAGACCTCACCGCCACTAATATCTGGAATAATACGTAGTTCAAGCGCTTTTACCTGCTTGAGATCAACGCTGATAGCCTCAACTTCCCGCGTAGTCAGCGGCGGACTAAAATTATATTGCTGGCGCAGAATTTCCCGAAAAAAATCTTCATTATCGCTACGCCACAGCAAAACAAATTCTTGGGTACGAGACTGTTCCTGCTCATCAAACACCAGATAAATATTTTTAAGGGTTTGGGGTTGATCAAAAATAAGGCGAATGGTTTGCTCACCCGAACAAGCTGCCTGCCAACCTGATTCTGAACAGGCTACCAAAGCTGATTCTATAGGATGCTCCCGGCATTCAGAGCTTATTTCTACCTGCGCCAAATGCTCAAGATCCAAATAAATTGGATCAGATGGCTGATTGTTTATTGCGGGTTGGTTGATCAGAGTTTTACGCATGATTGAACCTTTTGGATTGTAGTTAAATTTTTATCGTTTCCACGCTGGATTACTCACCGTGATAAGAAATATATTCAAGCCCGTCACACCAAAATTGCCGGAACCCAAGCCACAATATAGTAATATAAGCGAGAGAGCTTTATTTTAAAAATCTCCCCTAACCTGGGAGACTGTCGAAATACAACTAATTGAAACCAAAAAAATTTACCGGTTTTTGGCTTGTCACTTGACAAGAATTCTTTAATTAATTTATGCAGTTATACCATTATCACGAAACTGAAAAAAATATTTTATCATTAATAAAAAAAGGCTTATTTCGACAGCCTACCCCTAACCCCTCTTTTTCAAAGAGGGTGACTTTATAATTACAAAGTAATTAGGCTGGAATGAGAGAACAATACAAACCTTTCACCTTGAACCTCTAATCAATATCCTTAATCAAGGCCATCATATCTTCAACGGACATCTTGCCACTCACTTCGCCGCCTTCCAGCAAGCTATTGGCCAAATCGCGTTTATGTTTATGCAGATCAACAATTTTGTCTTCTATGGTGTCTTTTGCAACCAGGCGATAAATCGTAACCGGGCGTTTTTGGCCCATGCGGTGTGCACGATCAGAGGCCTGATCTTCGACTGCCGGATTCCACCACGGATCCATGTGAATCACATAATCTGCGGCGGTTAAATTTAAACCGGTTCCACCGGCTTTCAGGCTGATTAAAAACAAATCACCCTCCCCCGCCTGAAATGAATTAACGGCTTTTTTACGTTGTGGAACCGGGGTCGAACCATCCAGATAATGATAAGGAATCCCTTTTTTATCCAATAATTCGCGGATAAGCTTCAAGTGTCCGACAAATTGACTAAACACCAAGGCTTTATGGCGATTGTCCAGTAATTCATCGACCAGCTCTTCAAAGGCTTGCAGCTTGGAACTGCCCAGCGTACTTTCTTCCATAACCAAACGTGGATGACAACAGGCGCGGCGCAATTTCATGATCTCCGCCAATATCTTCAGCTGTTTGTGTCCGGGTTGCGTGGTATCTTCCATCATGGTTTGCATGGCATTACGACGCAAGGCCTCGTAGAATGATCGCTCTCCGGGACTTAATTCAACATGTAAAGTCACTTCAGTCCGTGACGGCAGTTCGGTTAATACATCATTTTTAAGGCGTCGCAAGATAAACGGCCGCAACAACTTTCTTAATCTTTGTTGAACTTCATGATCCTGTTGATTTTCGATAGCCTGCGCATAGCGTTCATTAAACTTTTGCAGTGAACCCAACAAGCCCGGGTTAATAAAATTAAATAAATTCCATAATTCACCCAGATGATTTTCTATCGGCGTGCCGGTGGTAATCAATTTAAAATCTGCCTGCAAGGCCATCGCCGCTTTAGAGCGCTTGGTCAGTGCATTTTTAATCGCCTGCGCTTCATCAGCAACCAGCGTATGCCAGTTTTTTTGCGTCAACCGGTCTGCCTCTGTTTGTAATAATCCGTAACTGCAAACAATTAAATCAAAGGGGCCGGCGGCGTCCAGCATCTCCTGCCGGTCACCGGTTCCAAATTGATAACTATTAAGCGTCGGCGCAAAACGCTGCGCTTCTTCCAGCCAGTTAATACAGACAGAGGTCGGTGCCAAAATCAAGGTCGGCCCTTGAGAAGCGCGGGATAAAATAAGCGCTAAAGCCTGCACGGTTTTGCCCAGTCCCATGTCATCTGCCAGACACGCACCCGCTCCCCAATGCGCCAAACGCATCATCCACTGAAAGCCTTCGCGCTGATAATCGCGTAATTCACCTTGCAAGGTTGACGGCAGTTTAGGGTTTAAATCACCCATTTCATTGAGCCGCAGCAATTGATCTTTCCAGGGCTTACTGGCGGTGATGGTCATGCCGCTGGTAATTTCATCCAGCGCCAGCGCCGCTAACGGATGAAAGCGCACTTTATCCTTCTGCACATCTCCCAAACCGGATAAATCATCCAGACGTTGGCGTAATTCCTGAGTTAAGGCAATAATCTGCCCGTCTTCCAGCTTAAGAAAACGGCCTGATGAACTGCTTAACAGGTTCATTAAACGCTGCATATCCAAAACCTGCTCAGCATCAACCTGTACACTGCCTTCAACACTAAACCAGTCCTTTTCCTTGCGTACCGAAAACTGCACCTGTGCTAATCCGGCCTCACGACTCAGTTGAATTTTTTTGCCTTTAGGCCATTCAAGCACCGCAAAATCACCCAATTCCTGCAAGTGTAATAAAGCTTCCAGTGCCGATTCGGCATCGTCCAAAAGCCATTTAGGCTCTTTAACGGCATACAACTCTGGACATTCATTCAAGGCCTTCTTTAAGTTACGATTTTCCAACTTAAAATCGCGGGTAGTCTGTAATTGTTTGCCATCAATTTCAGCCAATACCGTTGTTCCCCCGACCCCCGGTTTATAAAGCGGCCCGCCGTCGCTAAAGGGTTGCGTAAACATTTCTATTTGTATGCCCTGCCCGACCGGTTGCAAATGAATATGTAAACGACTGTCCGCATTAACAGCTTCAGCATGACTGGAGGTGCCGCCAATATCGGATTGCACCGTCAACATTGATGAAATAGAGGCGATGGAATCTATCACTTGTTGGCGTGCGGTAGTCGGTACGGTTAAACCATTGATACCCAAAATCTCGGCCACCTGACGATGCGACTCATTAATGACATACACCATCAAGCCGTTACTCGCCGTTTTTTGAGTAATAACCTGTTGTGATGTGATTTGCGGTATTAATGAAATATGTAAATTTTCTTTTTGCTCTTTAACCAGTAATTGCGGTTCTGCCAGGCTGATGTCAACAGGAACATTTAACGCTTCCTGATTAAGCCAATAAACATGGGGATGTCCTGCCGCCTCGATAACAGCTTTACTCGACAACGTATAAAACTCTTTAGCGCTATAGCCGTAATAAGCGGGCTCTTTTTCAATATCAATGTGCGCACAAATACGACGGTCTTGCTCGGACAGATAATCAAAGTCAGCCATATCATGGTATAGCCTTTTTAATGCGATTGGCTTGCCTTTGTTCCAACGGCCACTTTTGCCCAAGCTCTGTTCTTTAGGCACCATTGTCACTACATTATTATTCAGACTGAGTGACCAAATCAGGCGCAAATCTTTTTGGA
>JBAXXH010000212.1:0-5400 GCA_037127995.1 Methylococcaceae bacterium
GTGACCGGAAATACCTTGTCAGTATCAGTTCATAATACTGTTGTAACGCTTGCCAGTGTCCCCAGCGTCACCAATTCGTTTTTTGGAAGTTGGTATACGCCAAACCCAGAGGGTGCTGAGGTCATAACATTACTTGCTGATGGCAGATATTTTGATGCTGGTTACTGGTTTGACCCTGCAACAAATTCCCCTGGACAATCCATAGAAAGAGGAACCTATACGTTTGATAGCACCACGGGTGCTACAACCATGACCTCGGTATTTAAAACAGATGGATACCAAGGCCCCGGTGGTTCTTCCGGAATTGTAACAGTCACTGGCGACCAATTTTCTTTTATCGACCCAAGTCATCCGAACGAAGGGGCTAATGGAACAAGAGTTGCTCCTTCAGCAGTTCCTTTACCCGCAGCAGCATGGTTCTTTATGACCGGCTTGACGGGATTGTTTTATAACGTTAGACAAAAGTCACGCAGGTTGGGTTAAGCGCCTTTTTGCGTAGCAAGTAGCCTCGATGTAACGCAGTGTAATCGAGGATAATCGGAGCTTCACACATCCTCGATTCCGCTTTGCTGCATCGAGGCTACTAGCCACCACAACACAGTCAAACCCCCTTACTGCGATTTCCCATGCGCCGTAAAAAATCAGCCATTACTAGTCCTGTAAGTCGGGCATGTGGTTAATGCCCGGCATTAACAAAGTCAAATATCACAACGACCTGTTATTTTGGCCGCCCCCCGTTCCTTTATCCAATCAAGCAAATTGTTGTCCGACCGGGACTATGATGTTTTACCGGGGCCAGGCGGTTTTAAATACATTTTTTTGAATAGGCCCAGATCAAGCGAGTTCACTTTCCCGTCGCCATTAAAATCGGCATCCGGATTTGGGGTAGGCGACGAATAGGTTTTCTTGAATAAGCCCAAATCCAAAGAATTGGTGTTGCCATCATTGTTTAAATCACCGTCACAACTATTTCCAAACCCGTCTCCGTCTGTGTCGAGCTGAGAAGGATTGGGCACGAGTGAGCAATTGTCCGCCTTGTCGAGAACACCATCACCATCGGTATCTAATGGGGCGGGTTGATCTTCCGGCCGACCTTTAGAAATGGTCACCGGGATCGTCAGCGTATCCAACGAATTGGCAAGATTTATTAGGGTAATATGCCCTGTGGTTGCGGTATAAGCCGGAACCAGGGCAGGATTGACTTGCAGTTGTAGCGTTGCAGGAGCAGTTACCGATGCTATTTGAGCAACGGGACTACCCGCATTAATCAGGCCCAGCCAATTAGCGTCACTGGTGGCGCTATAAGTCAGCGTTCCCGAACCGGCATTGGAAACACTGATTTGCGACTGTTGCAATACCGACTCATCCGGTGCTACGGAAAAAAATACGGTACTCGGCACAGAAGAAAGCAGCGCTCCGGGTGCATTCAGCTCATCATTCACGATCACTTGCAGGGACTTGGACGCTGACAGGCCCAAGCTATTGGTGGCCGTTAAGGTAATTGCATTAATCCCTACGGGCAGCGTGTCGGTTTGCAGGATACGTCCACTTCCCAGTTTGCCGTACTGGTTAGACCAAACCAGATTCGCGTCGGCAACTTCGCCATCCTGAACATCCAGGGCATTAGTTTCCAGCGTCACAAGTTGGTTCCACTGGACGCGGAGGCCATCCGCCGGAGTTATGATCGCAGGTGTTGGCGGTTTTGGCGTAATATCATAGGGCACGCTATCAGCGTGGGCCGTGTGCAAACCATCGCTGGCAACAACTCTGAAGATAGCGCTTCCGCCGCCCAGTTTACTGGTGTCCAAATCGTGGTGCGTGTCCGTGATGGATAACACCAGCGGCTTGAAGCTCACGCCGCCATCGTGAGATGCCAGCATGTCGAACGCAAGGGCATCGCCATCAGCATCGCTGGCAGCCCAACTGAGAGTGACCGTGCCGTCAACCGGGTGGGGCGGGTTTATCAGTCCTACGCTGTCTATTGACGGGACATTTTGGCTAACACTTCTACTCGCTATAACCTTACCGGATAGTGTTTCGATGATGCGTAATTGGCGGGCCGACGCATTGAATGGAACGACAAGGTCGAATACCAAGAGTCCGCTATTCCCGTCATGAATCACTTCAGCGGTAAAACTTTGGCTACTTAAAGCGGCACCTGCGGAATCCAGAATTTGCAGGTTATAGTTACCGGGTAACGGCGGGGTATCGTCGGTTATACTGTCAGTTCGGCGTAGAGTTCCGAAGAAGGCGGTTCCAGACGTTGGATCGACAGTTCCGTTGACAATCAGCCAGTCACCCGGAATATTGGCTCCGGCTATGTTCAGATCAGCTGCCATAGCTCTTGCAGCACCGGCTCTCTCCGGTGCCGCAAGAAAATTGTAAATCTTATTGTAATTGTAATCGCTAATCCACGGGGGATTGCAATATGACATCATGTCAAAATTATTAGTCGGCGCAATGAATTTGATCGGTTGTCGGGTGGTTTCACCATTATCTAATCCGGCAAAACGCGATTCATTGGAATCCGGTGCAATATCGGCCAACCATGCATTAGGGTAAGGATAAAGGGGATCATCGGCGGAATGTCCGCAACTGTTTCCAGTTGCAGGATGCCCCACTCCCAGTTGGTGGCCGACCTCATGCGCTGCATAATTGATATAAACGTAATTGTTTTCGGGGCCGCTGGGGCCCATCGAGATCGTACCATCGGGGCGGGCGAATCCGCGCGTGAAAAACCCTGGAATTTGGGCAATATTTCCGTAGGATATTCCACCCTTTTGATTGAGCATTTCCCCTGATTTGCGCATTGCCGCCATGCGGTTCCCGGCGTACTCGGCTGCGCACATATTTCCATTGCCGCTTTTTTTCCATTTGTCACAATCGCTATGAGTTTGATCGACCCGACTGGCCAAGCCATTATCAAGAACGTACAGCTCAAATATATTTAATCCTGGAAAAGTGGAAATCGGACTGCCAAAGACTCTTGGAAGAACGCTTACTGGATAGAGTTGCTCCATCCATCTCTTGCTGGCGGTTAGCCCTTTGAAGTCTGTTGTGTTTACTATCCCATTGGCAATATACAAGAAGTTCACGTATTCAACTTGTAAACGGGGCGATGGGCTAAAATCCGCTGTCACAGAACTAAAATTATTGTCAAGGGTGTCCTCAAGAATGCCGCCGATGTTTGGGTTGACGTTACCTACCAGCGATACCTGATTTTGTTTTGTCCAGGCTAAAGGCAGTTCGAAAAGAAAGGAATCGTCGAGATTTACCCGGGTAGGGTTCGGTTTAACCGTTATTTGTTTTCCAATTGTATTGATAGGCGACAAAGTGCCCAGCAGATTGCCGTTTTGGTCGTAGCCTTTTAGTTCGGCGGTAACGCCCCACACATTTCGGGTGTCGCCTGATTTTACATAGAAACGCGCAAATGTCCGCTTGCCTTGAATCAGGCGAACATGATTTGCCCTATCCTGGATGGCCTGTATGATCTCCAGACCATTGGCAACCAGGTTATAAGTTTGAATGGCGGCTTGATCATTATTAAGCCTAAACAGAGACTTATTGTTGGTCCCTATATAATAGAGATAGGTGCGGTCCGTTTGTAAGCGTCGTAAACGGGACGCGTCATTCAAAGACGCCCCCGCAGCAAAGGGGCCGGCAATCAAACTTAAATCCCCGGTAATTGAAAGCCGGTATATCCGTTGCTCTTTAAGACCGCCAAAGCCAAAGGGTATAGATCTGGATTCGATAAAATAATTATTAAAGGCATCATGGGTCATGTCGTAAATATGCGCGGTAGTATCGGCACTGGTATAGTCCACCAAAGTACCCCCGCTTATCGTTTCATACCAATGGATGTCGCGGCCACTGGAATACCATATCGGCGATTGGGGCGGGCAAACAAACTGTCCGCAAGGCAAGGTTAAGCCACCGATAGGCGCTTCATAAGCATCAAACGAATTAGTAAGCACATTAGCCATAGAGCCATTAGTCATATCGTCCCTGCGTAAAAGGTTATCCTTCCGCCAATAAAGATAGCGTTTATCGCTTTTCATATCGCTAATGGAATACTGGGCACCCTGGTCCACCAGGCCATAATACGATCCGGTTTTTGTGTGTTCCTGCATTTCGTCGCGGGAGGCGGTGTAAAAATTCCCCTGGTAATGAACGATCATAAAAACGATGGTACTATAAGTGGCGTTAAGATGGACTTCCGCACCTTTAACCAATACTACGCTACCCAAATCTCTGAGCCGAGTTGAGGGATCTTGCGGATTGCTGTTTAGCGGACGCCGCCATAAGCTGGCATGATTATCGCCCTCGTTGGCAACATAAAAAATGTCGGTGCCATCCGACACAATATTGGACAAAAGCTGATACGGGTTGCACTGGTACGACGGGCGGGGGGGGTTATAGCTCATGATGGCCCGGGGTGTAGCGCCATCCCGGCTGCCTCTCAAAAATTGCACGGGTTGGTTACCGTCACCCGAGGGATGAGGTTGGACTTCTGACTGGACATAACAGTCAGGAATGGACGCCCACAGGGTCGTCGGATTGGTTGGCGTTGGTAGACCTTGTGCCAGGCTGCTGACACCGGCAGGCACCAATGTGGTCACGTCCGCATAAGTATTCTGCGCCACAAATCCTGCCGCCATTATCGCATAAGGGATTAACTTGATGCGAAATGTCAATGTTTTTGCACGCTCCGCGCGTTTAATTCCCGCAAACTGGAAGGCTCGATAATCAAAAACCGGTTTGTTCATTAGGTTGTCCTCTCGCTAGAATCCAATAAGCGTTTTATGGTTGCTTATGGGGCATAAATTGTCGGAATAAATCGGGGAGGGCACTTTCTCCCCGATCAGAATGCGGAGCTGCTAATTCATCAACTTTGTTTGTTTTTGCGACCCATCAAACCGAGAGCGCCAAGGCTGCTCATCATCAACCACAAGGCACCGGGAAGCGGAACTGCCGAGGTCACTTTGACGCTGCCTGCCAGAAAGGTCGGGTTGAGTGCAAGCCCGCCGCTGGCGAATGGGTTATTGACTGATTCGCTGAGATTCAGTTGACCGATACCTGCGCTTAGCGCAGTAAATTGCAGTGAGGCGATATTAAAAGTTCCGTTGTTATGATGAGCGAACGTATTGAATTGTATTTCAGAGGCTGAGCCCTCAGCATTGTTGATAGTTCCGTTCTGAGGCAGGAATTCCCACAGACTGGTTAAAACGGTTATGGAATCGATTTTTAGCAGGGCTTTGTTGAACAGTAAATTAAATCCTCCGCCGTCAACATCGGCAAGAAAGTCATTGCCAATGACATTCACCGAAAAAATATCTCCTACTTTGACGGAAATATTGGAATTATCAAAACCAACAGTGGGTGCTGCGGTAGCTACACTGC
>JBAXXH010000213.1:0-5380 GCA_037127995.1 Methylococcaceae bacterium
TATTTTATTAATACTACTGAATAGACGCTTTGAGTAGAGATCAGGGTGTCTGAATATGGCGGCTAGCGAGAGAAGGACGATTTCCAAAGCCTTTGAAAATTTCAGAAAAAATAACCGTCTGGGAAACAAATTCCGTTATTGAATGGCTGGCAAGCAAGGCGGCGGTGTAATGGGACAAGTAGCAGCATTGGCTAAACTGCCCGCACCGATACAGGATGAATTAATCACGAGGATTTTAAGTGGTTTTTTCCCCCTTGATGAGTTGGTGCAATGGTTATTGGATACGCACGGAATCAATGCCGGGCGGTCTGCAACATGGCGTTATTCAAAGGCCACCCGAGACAAGTTTGAGCGGCTTGTAAAGTTTGGGATGCCAGTCACACATCTCGTAAAGAATAGATGTCTGATAGAAGCGCAGGGGATTGCTAATATTGAGCGGGAGCTAATGAAGCGGTTAACCGAAAAAAGCGGCTGTTTATATGCCTACCTTGACGAAAAGGTAACACCATGAAGCCCACGCAAATTGACCACGTTAAGGCGGCGTTGATTAATCGTGAAATTGTTAATTCAGTCGTGATGTTTGATTTAAACATTACCCGGCTTAGTTCGATCATCAAACGTCTACGGGATAAAGGGTATCCAATCGTTACCCGGTGCGATAACAATAATGGACTGGCAAATTATTCTTTACCTGAAGGCTACAAAGAAGGCGGGGATATAGACAGTCGGTGCTCAAGTGCTACAAATGAATGTCCCTTTGAGTTTACGCCCGAAACGAGTCCGCCTATTAGCGCCTATATCCCCATGATGAAAAACTGAAAAACCTAAACTAAAAGGCCGTCGAAAATCCCACATCTTCGACAGCCTACTTTTCACTAACTTTTTTTGAACCCGAATGAAAATTATAGCAGATTGTTTGACAGTGCTACAGTCCAAGACTAGAATGGCCTCGCTGAAACATTTCAGCACAGGATTGGTCTCCTGTAACGTAGCGGCACAGCCGCAGCCTTGCGGTTTTTTTGTGCAAAAAATCTTAGTTCCTCACATTATGGCGGACTGGGCAGAGCATCCGCAAGGGTGGCCGGTTGCTACACCGGTAGACCAACTTTGTTTAGTCTGCCACCAAATGATTGGTCTCATTGGTGGCGGGTTTATAACCCTACCCGAGTAGCAATCATGAATAATCAATCTAATTCTCAGTCAGAGAACCATATAAACATCCCTGCTCAAATCGAGCAAACTACCCAAACCCCAAACCTTGACGACTTAACCAAAGCTTTCGCCGAAGTCTCTTTTATGTGGAGTTGCATTTTAACGCATGACCACGACAACCCAGACACCGTAAACAGCCGTTTCAAATGGCTATCCCAAGAGGCCGAAAAACTCGCAGCCGTTGCCATGCAGATTCATACAGGCGGTGAGAAATGATCCACCTATCAATGAAGCAGCTAGACGAAATTAACACTATTCAAGTCTGTTTGTCTGCAATTGCTGATTTAATGGAACCGGCTACCGATTTACACGCCGTTAACCGGGACAGCGCAGCGGTTTTGCTGGGTTATTTTACCGAAAAGCTCAAGTCTGTAATGACCGAGCCTACCCACTTGACCATTCATGTTGATGCAAGGGCGGCTGTATGAGCGCATTAAGTACAGTCGATAGAGCCGCAAAAAATAAAGAAGTAGACCGTATTCAAGCGGAGATAAAACAATCAGCAGCCGTGCAGCGCAGAAAAGAGGAGGCCGAAAAGAAGAGGATACAAAGCGAGGCAACCCCCGCTAATTATGATGACGATTGGCTTTCTCCTAAGTCTTCTGGAAACATTAATAATATTCTGAATGCTTATGATGACCTGATAGAAGATTCAATCATTGCACCACCTAAACCCACCCCCGGTATGTTTTACGGATTTGCTGGGAAAATAGGCAGGATAGCGGCGCATAATACAGACATTAACCCAGTGGCAGCGGCTGTAGTTTTTTTGTCATTTTTTGGCGCTTGTGTTGGTCGTGATACTTTTTTTTCATTTGGTAATGAACGACACCACCCCCGAATATTTACTGCACATGTAGGCCGAACAGCGATAGGAAGAAAAGGTTCATCTCAGCATTTAGTTTTAAAAGTTGCCGAGCAGATAGATGCGAGAGAACCTAATTTATTATGCCCTATCCATAGCGGCGGCTTATCGACTAAAGAAGGACTAGCGAAACATTTACATGATGGTTATGGAGAAATTGCAGCCATAAAAGATAAGCGGTTGTGGGTTAAAGAGGATGAATTTTTTAGCGTCTTAAAAAAAATAAAACAGCCTGAAAGTACATTAGATTTAGGGCTTTGCTGTTTATGGGATGGACGATCAATTAGCCCTATGGCATTAAGTAACAAAATTAGTGTTAAAGAGCCTCATGTTGGAATTCATGCAAATATAACAGACTTTCAGATTAAATCAGGGCTAACAATTTATGAAGCTCAGAGTGGGTTAGCAAATAGATTTATTTTTATATGGGCAGAAAAAACATGCTCAATGGCAAGGCCACAAACCACGGATAGTCATATTGTTGATAGCTTGGCAGATGAGCTAATCGAAATTTTAAAATTTGCTAAAGGGGGCTATCCAGAGTCAAAAGATAATATTGAAATGCATTTTAGTGATGCAGCTTGGGACTATTGGGAAAGCATTTATAGTCAATTAGATAGCATTACAAACAATCCGTTTATAGATGGATTGTTACAGAGAAAACCGGTTCAAACACTAAGATTTTCTATGTTGTTTGCACTGGCAGATAAAACCCATGTTATTGAGCCTCGTCATTTAGAAGCAGCATTGGCATGGATGAATTACTATATTGATAGTGTTAAATTTATATTTCAAGACAAGGTAGGAAACCCTAAACAGGTGGAAATTAGAAATAACGCTGAAAAAATAATCAATTTTTTAAGCTTAAGGCCGGATGGTTCAACTACGACAGAATTGAATAATGACTGTTTTAATAAAAACAGCAGTGGTTCAGAAATTAGCAAGGCGTTAATGTTTTTATTGTCAGAATGCCCACCCCGTATAAGGCAAATAATGGATGATTCCAGAGGTAAAAGAGGACCGAAAAGAACCACTTATAAATTGATGTTAAGTACGGATAAAACGGACTATTTCACAGGCCACGCCACACAAGGGCTAGAGGGTGTTTTAGGGGGTACGGACTATTTACGGACTAATTCAAACTTAGAGGGTAGTAATTTAATTAGTCCGTTAATAGTCCGTATCCCTAAAAGTGCCTTAAACCCAGATACGGCGGGGGCTGTAAATAGTCCGTTTAATCCGTACCTAGACGAAAATTTAGCGGATGAAAAAAAAGCAAAAACACCCCCTAAAAAAGCAGCGAAACCACGCCCCCAAAAAGGTAAAATTTAACCGGATAAAAACCCACGGCAATCTAAAAAACACCCTGTTTTAAGATTGCCTTTTTATTAGCTCTTATCCTATCAGGCGGAATATATGAGATTTGATGCGATTTATTTTATAGACCTTTGCAAACAGTCAGGATTATTTTTATCAAGGCGGGGGAACGTGCTTTCTTATGAGTTTAAACGCGATGATATTAAAGATATGGAGGTATTTATAACGGCGTTACGGTTACATAAAACCGAGCTTTTACCACTATTCCCTGATGTCCGAAATTTTAAACAATTGGATATTTTTAATGGTGATTAACAGGCAGTTAAAAGACTGGAAAAGCGACCGGCTAAACTACAAACCCATACAGGAAACAGATAAATGATAGATGCACTCATAAGCGGCAAACTAATCAAAACCCCCGAACTGAAAACCGGCAAAACCGGCAGTTATTACACACAGTTTCTGTTATCCGTGGACGTTGGCGAGGAAAAGCCCGTTGTTGTTTCTGGAATGGCTTTTGCTGAAATAGCCGAACGTGTCGCCCGACTGCAAAAAGGCGACCCGCTGGCAGTCGTTGGCAGTCTCAAGCCGTCCGAATGGATAGACAAAGCAACAGGCGAAACCAAGCACGGCTTGAACATGACGGCTAACAATTCCCTAAGCCCCTACGATATAAAAAAACGCAAGTCAGCACCGGAACAAACCCACGTTAATTCTGGCAACCACACAGAACAATTTAACGAGCCGGTTAATTTTTAATGTTGTTGGATACCGTCATTAAAAAGACGCGCTAAACCTGCCCGATCTACTAAACCGCAAGGGAAACCCGAGCGGTTTTTTATTGTCTGAAATCCAAGCAAACGGTTATGAATGCCGGTGTATGGGCTATTTACCGGTAAGGGTTCAGAATGGCTTCTTATCTATCAGCGACAGGTTCGAAAATGCTAACTATTGAACTTTTACAGCGCATTGGCCGGGATAATTGGCCGCTTAGAATACAAGAGATTGCCGGTTATCTTGGCGATGACTTGGCACTGACTTTGTTTATCAATTATGCCGGTCGTCACTTGGCTGTCCCCTTGCAAGCGTCTAATGATTCTGAGTTAGAAAACCTGTTAGGTAAAAAAGCCGTCAAACTGTTTTGTTATACGTTTGGCGGTGAGGTGCTGCAATTCCCAAACGGCAAGTTAATGTTGATTAAGTTACGCAATCCCGAAATTTTAAAAGACTGGGTTAATGGGATGACTCAAGCGGCTATTGCTACCAAGTATTATTTGACCGAGCGGCAAATCAATAAAATAATTTATCAGCAGCGCACCAACCCGAAAAGAACCCCAAGCGAACAAGCCATAAACCGGCTTAAGCGGCGCAATAAAGATATGAGGTTTGATTATGCGAGCGGGATGACTAAAAAAGTCATAGCTGAAAAGTATTATTTATCTGATAGGAGTACCAAAAGAATTATAGGGAACCACTGCTAACCCGCTTAATAAGCCGTTATTTAACTGTTAATTAATTGACTTTTTAACGCATTTTTTGCCATGCCATCACGCCAGAGAGAGGCAGCAAAAAAGCCTATAGGCGGTTTTTAGGAAAATTTTCCGGTAAGCCGTCATTATCGGGACTTTATCAGATTATTTGTTTCCTGAATGCAGGGACTAAGCGGAACCAGCCGAAACCAGCAAAAACAGGACAAGGCAAACAGCCGGAATGCCAAACGGCTTTCACCGTGGCCTTGCAGATGGAACGGCACGCCTTCACTTCGTTGGGGAGTCGATCAGTGCCAAACCGCTTTCATGTTGACCGGAACCCGACAAGGACACCGAAGCCAAACCGCTTTCATGCCTGGTAAGCAAATACTGAAGCCAACCGGCTTTCATCGTGGCCTTGCAGCTGGAACGGTAAGCCTTCACTTCGTTGGTAAGTCGATCAATGCCAAGCCGCTTTCATGCCTGGTAAGCAGATACTGAAGCCAACCGGCTTTCA
>JBAXXH010000214.1:0-5376 GCA_037127995.1 Methylococcaceae bacterium
ATTCGGTTTTGTTAATATGCTGACCACCCGCGCCGCTGGCACGATAAACATCCACTCGAATATCGGCGGGGTTAATGTCTATGTCAATATCATCATCAATTTCCGGCGATACGAACACCGAGGCAAAGGAGGTGTGGCGGCGATTGCCGGAATCGAACGGTGATTTTCTGACCAGGCGATGAACGCCGGTTTCGGTGCGCAACCAGCCAAAGGCGTATTCACCTTCAAAGCGGATTGTGGCGCTTTTAATACCCGCGACATCGCCTTGTGATTCTTCAATCAGTTCGGTTTTAAAGCCTTTGCGTTCGCCCCAGCGTAAAAACATGCGCTCAATGATGGAGGCCCAATCCTGGGCTTCGGTGCCGCCTGAACCCGACTGTATATCCAAAAAGGCATTATTGGGATCCATTTCACCTGAAAACATACGTCGAAATTCAAGGGCGGCTACTCTTTTTTCAAAATGTGCCAAATCATCAACAACGGTATCGACGGTTTCTTCATCATCCTCGTCAATGGCCATCAGCAGTAATTCTTCGGCATCGGTTAAGCCGCGCTCCAAGTCATTAATGGTATTAACAATCACTTCAAGCTGGCCGCGTTCCTTGCCCAGGGTTTGCGCCAGTTCGGGATTGTCCCAAATTTTGGGATTTTCCAGTTCCCGGAAAACTTCGACTAAGCGTTCATGCTTAATATCAAAGTCAAAGATACCTCCTAAGGGCATCACCACGGCTTTTCAGGTCAGCTATTTTATTTTTGATCGGGTTTATTTCTTGCATGGGGATATTTTAACCAATGACAGTCGATACCAAGCGTTATAAAGCGGCATTGGTCGATGAAAACTTTAAAAAAGAGGTTGATTATAAACTATAAGCCGATTGCGTTCATGCACAACTTGGTGATAGAAAATATTTTTTTGTAAATTCAATGGATTATCCTCTGTCTTGAGAATGCAGGTTATTATAAAAGCATGATAAATCGTCTCTTTGTGGTCTTAAATAAGATAAAATGTATTATTAAACATGAACAATCAGCGAAGGTATGAGTTAATATCAATCACTTGTTGGTCGGATTTAAGAAACAGATTTATTAGCACAGGACTCTATGATGAAGATAATGGCTTTGTACAGCATTAAAGGCGGCGTTGGTAAAACCTCAAGTGCCGTTAATTTGGCGTATGTTTCTGCTTGCAACGGCTATCGCACTTTGGTCTGGGATTTGGATCCACAGGGTGCCAGCAGTTATTACTTTCGTATCAAGCCCAAGGTAAAAGGCGGCAGTAAAGATTTAATCGCCGGAAAACGCGAACTGGACGGGCTGATTAAAGGCACTGATTTTGAAAATCTGGATTTGTTGCCGGCCGATTTTTCTTTTAGAAATTTGGATCTGGTGCTGGATACCAAAAAAAAGCCTACCCAACAACTTAAAAAATTGCTTAAACCCTTGGCAGAAGAGTACGATTTCATTTTTCTGGATTGTCCGCCGAATATTTCATTACTCTCTGAAGCTGTTTTTGAAGCGGCTGATATTTTATTGTCGCCCATTATTCCGACTACGCTGTCTTTAAGAACGCTGGAGCAGTTGAAAGAATTTATTAAAGATAATAAATTGGATAATCTGGCACTGATACCCTTTTTTTCGATGGCCGACCGTCGCAAAAATATGCACAAAGATATCATGGAAAATTTGGTTCAGAGTTATCCGGAGATTTTAAATACCGCCATTCCTTATGCCAGTGACGTAGAACGTATGGGCTTGGAGCGTATGCCGTTGGGTGGTTTTATTAATAAAAGTCGTTCCACAGACGCTTATAATGATTTATGGCAGGAGCTAATGGCACGCACTGGCGAATGAACGGCCAAAATCAGCTGAAGCTATGATATCAATTATTCAACGGGTAACCACCGCAAAAGTCACGGTCAATAATCAAGCTATAAGCCAAATCGATATCGGCATTATGGCACTGGTTGGGGTTGAAAAAGAAGATACTCAAAAAGAGGCTGAACGGTTACTGGAGCGCATACTCAATTATCGAATTTTTGCTGATGAAAATGACCGCATGAATCTAAGTTTGCGGGATATTAACGGTGGATTGTTACTGATTCCGCAATTTACGTTAGCCGCAGATACAAGGACAGGCAATCGCCCCGGCTTTACTTCTGCGGCATCTCCTGAAAAAGGCCGGCAATTGTTTGACTATCTGCAACATCACGCAACAATAACTTATCCTGCCGCTCAATTCGGTCAGTTTGGGGCAGATATGCAGGTAGCACTGGTCAATAATGGTCCGGTTACTTTTACGTTGAGAACATCAAACAATCAGCGGCAAGGAATGCGCATGAAATAACTTAGGCATCTTGCTCCCTCTCCCGCCGGGAGAGGGTTGGGTGAGGGATATAAAAATGTTCATGTTATTTTATGCGCGTTCCCAAGTGACGCCTTTGCCAAGTTTTTGTTTCAGAGTAAGGTCTGTTTTCAGGTTTTTAAGCACTTAACAGGGACGTTTTTTTAGCTTGTAACATAACGTTCATTTGCTTCTGTTAGTATTTAACGCATGTACGCTTATATCCGGGGTAACCGGTTTAATTTGTGCGTGATTAACGTTTTCTGGCCCACTTATTTTGTCATCTTAAAAGATTGATTATGAATAATACCTATCGAACCATCTGGATTTCCGATTTGCACTTGGGTTCCACTCAATGCCAAGCTGATGTTTTACTCGATTTTTTAAAGTACAACGAGAGTGAAAAGCTTTATTTGGTGGGCGATATTATCGATTTTTGGTCGCTTTCCAAGAAAATGTATTGGCCGAGAGATCACAATACCATCATTCAAAAAATCTTGCGTAAGGCCAGACACGGCACTCATGTTATTTATATACCGGGCAACCATGACGAAAATGTCAGGGATTACGATAATTATGTCTTTGGCGACATTATCGTTAAAAATTCAGATGTGCATACCTCTGCTGACGGCAAGCAATTTCTGGTTGTTCATGGTGATGAGTACGATACTATTGCTCAGTGTTACAAGTGGATGGCCAAGATAGGTAGCGAAGGTTATGATTTTTTAATATGGCTCAATCGCTTTCTTCGAATAATCCGGCGCTGGCTTGGCATACAATCAAACTTCTCCCTGGCTGCCTATGTTAAGTTTAAAGTCAAAAATGTGGTGCAGTTTATTTCCGATTACGAAGAAACCATCGTCAGTACGCTGACAGACAAGGATCTGGACGGTGTGATTTGTGGGCATATACACCACGCAGAAATGAAAAAGATAAACGGATTTTTATATATCAACACCGGTGATTTCGTGGAAAGCTGTACCGCCATCGTGGAGCATTTTAATGGCACATTAGAGCTTTTAAAGTGGCAAATGACAGAAGCGGGTATCACCGATATTGAGACGCTTGAGGTTAACGCAGGAAATAACCTCACCCATTGATAGCGCAGTGACGCTGTATTTTAAAGCGCGGCACAATTAATATGAATCGAAGTTTCTATATCATTCTTGCGGCACAGTTCTTTTCATCATTGGGGGATAACGCATTGCTGTTCGCGGCTATTGCGCTACTTAAATCCCACAATGCACCCTCTTGGCAAACTCCGGTATTACAGCAGTTTTTCGTGTTCGCCTTCATCGTGCTTGCCCCGTTTGTGGGCGCATTTTCCGATGCGTTGCCCAAGGGTCGGGTTATGTTCATCAGTAACAGTATCAAGATAATGGGTTGCGCTGCCATGTTATTGGGCTTGCATCCACTGCTTGCCTATGGCTTGGTGGGTATAGGGGCGGCGTTGTACTCGCCGGCCAAATACGGCATTCTGACCGAATGTCTCCCCGCTCATCGCTTGGTATGGGCAAACGGCTGGATGGAAGGTTTGACCGTTGGGGCTATTATTTTGGGAGCCATATTTGGCGGATTACTGATTGGTCATCGTGTAGAGGAACACGTTGTTCAGCAACTGGGCGCACTTCAGTTCAATGCCGGTATTGATACGGCTCCCGAGTTTGCAATTTTTGTCGTACTGGGTTTTTATTTAGTGGCGGCTCTGCTTAATTATTACATCCCCAAGTTGCCCATTGAGCATACCTTGTCAAAACCAACGCCAGGTTTTTTAGTAGCCGATTTCTGGCGCTGTTTCCTGTCGTTATGGAAAGATCCCTTGGGGCAAATATCGCTTGCAGTAACCTCACTGTTTTGGGGGGCAGGAACGAGTTTGCGTTTAATCATTCTCGCTTGGTCTGCGGTCGCGTTAAAGCTTGATTTGGAGCAGGCCACTCAATTGACTGCCGTTGTTGCGGTGGGTCTTGCTATCGGTTCTGTGGTGGCAGCCAAGACGGTGTTATTGGAATATGCCGTAAAAGTATTGCCTTTGGGAATAGCGATGGGTCTGGTTGTGTTAGGTATGGTCTGGGTAACTGATTGGCGAGTGGCGGTGCTGATGCTGGTACTGGTTGGCATTTTTGCCGGCAGTTTTTTGATTCCAATGAATGCCTTGTTACAGCACCGGGGACATCAACTGATGGGGTCGGGACATTCCATTGCGGTGCAAAACTTTAACGAAAATCTTAGTATTTTATTGATGCTTGGTGCTTATGCCATGATGATTGATGCCGGATTTTCGATCAATACCATCGTAATGGTGTTTGGGTTATTTATATCAGTTACAATGGCTTTACTGACCAAAAAACATGGTCATGATCAGGATTAATAAAAACGTTTTGTAACGACTCAGTCGATGTTGGCCTTGATCATAGGGTACGGACGACACTGATTATCCGGATTTTATGTTAGTCGAAAAATGACTTTACGTGTTTATAGGGAGTTTTTTGATGAAATTAAGAAAGCTTTTTATCCGTGTCTATCCGTTAAATTCGTGATATCTGTGTTCTATTTTTTAACGGCTGAGGTTACGACGTTTTTTTGTTAATCTTGTATTTTGATTTGCCACCCTTATTTTCTGAAGATTACCATGTATAAACCTGTTACTCCTTTGCTTGCCGCTGATATTATTATTGAATTGACTGATTTTCCTGGTCGCCCGATTGTATTAATTGAACGAGCCAATCCACCGTATGGCTGGGCTATTCCCGGCGGCTTTGTGGATGTGGGTGAAATGGTTGAACAGGCCGCCGTGCGTGAGGCTCAGGAAGAGGTGTGTCTGGCTGTGCAACTGACGACGTTGCTGGGTATTTATTCAGACCCGCTTCGTGATACCCGAGGCCATACAGTAACGGCAGTTTATGTCGCTGAAGCGGCAGGGACGCCGATAGCCGCCGATGATGCCAAAAATTGTCGTGTCTTTAGTCTGGATGAGTTGCCGGAACCCTTGGCATTCGATCATGCCCAAGTGCTCGCTGACTATAAAAAATATCGCG
>JBAXXH010000215.1:0-5373 GCA_037127995.1 Methylococcaceae bacterium
AATGGAAAAACAACTCGCAACAACATTATTTGAATCGCTGGCTTCCGGAGTTCGTCTGGATGTCTTTCGGCTACTGGTTAAAAATGCCCCGGACGGTTTGGTGGCGGGCGAAATAGCGGCGCTGTTGGCGTTGCCGTCCACCAATTTATCTTTTCATCTTAAAGCCCTGACCCAATCCGGTTTGCTCGGTGTCACCCAAGAAGGCCGCTATCAACGTTATCGAGCCAACCTTATTATCATGCAAGAGTTGATTGCTTATCTGACCGCCGAATGTTGTGCGGGTAATCCCGAGCAGTGTTTCGACAGTGAGTTGACACCGGACTGCTGTAAAAGCTAATTAATTTTTAAACACTATTGAGTCATTAACCATGAATGTCCTGTTTCTTTGTACCGGTAATTCTTGCCGATCTGTCCTCGGTGAGGCGACGTTTAATAATCTGGCACCTGAAGGTTGGCGGGCGCTGAGCGCAGGCAGCAAACCTGCCGGTTATATACATCCGCGCTCATTGGCCTTGTTGGAAAGGGAAGGTATTTCTACCGAAGGTTACTTTAGCAAATCATGGAACGATCTGCCGGTGACGCCTGATATTGTGCTGAGCGTCTGCGGCAATGCCGCCAACGAAACGTGTCCTGCTTATCTTGGCCCTGTGTTGCGTAGCCATTGGGGTGTTGAAGACCCCGCTCATGTTGAAGGGTCTGATGCAGAAATTGACGCCGCTTTTATGACGGCTTATCGCATATTGCGACATCGCATTGAACAATTTTTGGCGCTGCCGCTCAACGAATTAAAAAATAACCGCGACCAGTTGAAGTTGGAACTGGATCGCATCAGCACCTTGTTGCCTTAACGGCTACCAACTTAACGCGGGACATAGTCGAGACTTAACCGTTCGTCCTGAACCTGTCGAAGGGTGAGCGGTTAAGTCGTTCATGGTTCGACAAGGCTCTGGGTTCACCACGAACGGCTTAACCTCAAACTGTCCCGTCTTAAGTTGGTAGCCGCCCTAACTATAAAGAGATAATGTATGCCCAGTATTCAAGTATTTGACCCCGCTTTGTGTTGCAGTACCGGCGTTTGTGGTTTGGATGTCGATCAGCAATTGGTTGGCTTTTCTGCGGATTTTGATTGGGCCAAGCAAAACGGCGCTCAAATTGAGCGTTTCAATTTGGCACAACAACCCATGGAATTTGCAGAAAATAACCTTGTAAAAGCTTTTCTTGAACGCTCCGGTGCAGACGCGTTACCATTGATTTTAATTGACGGCGAAGTGGCTTTGGCGGGACGTTATCCGAGTCGCGCCGAACTATCCCGTTGGACAGGCATTGCTCTGGCAGAAGAAAAATCCCAATCGGGTTGTTGCAGCGGAAACAGCAGTTGCGGCTAAGCAATTGTAAACTCGTTGGAGTTTAATCATGACAGAACTGAAGTTTCTTGATCAACTACCGCGTTTTTTGTTTTTTACCGGCAAGGGCGGAGTAGGCAAAACCTCAATTGCTTGCGCAACAGCAATACAATTGGCCGATGAAGGGCGGCGGGTATTATTGGTTAGTACTGATCCGGCCTCTAACGTCGGTCAGGTATTAGGTGTCAATATCGGTAACCAGATTACCGTCATTCCAAACGTGTCCAATTTGGCCGCTTTGGAAATTGATCCACAAGTGGCAGCTCAGGTTTATCGGGATCGCATCGTTGGGCCGGTGCGCGGGGTATTGCCGGACGCGGTCGTTAAAAGCATAGAAGAGCAACTTTCCGGAGCCTGCACCACCGAGATAGCCGCGTTTGACGAGTTTACTTCTTTGTTGACGGATTCCGCGTTAACGGCAGCTTACGATCATATTGTTTTTGATACCGCGCCTACCGGACATACCATTCGTTTGTTGCAATTGCCTGGTGCCTGGAGCAGTTTTCTGGACGAAGGTAAAGGCGACGCCTCTTGTCTTGGCCCGTTGGCGGGTTTGGAAAAACAGCGCAGTCAATATAGGTCGGCCGTTGACGCGTTGGCTGATCCAATGCGTAGTCGCCTGATTCTGGTGGCACGCGCCCAGCAAGCGACATTGCGGGAAGTCGCACGCACGCATGAAGAGTTGGCGGCGATTGTTTTGTCGCAGCAATATCTGGTCATCAATGGTGTTTTGCCGCCAGCCGAAGCCAGACATGATCCGCTGGCCGCTGCCATTTGTAAGCGCGAACAACAAGCACTGGCGACGATGCCCGAAGTGCTCAAAGCACTTTCTTGTGATCGCCTTGAGCTTAAGCCGTTTAATCTGGTTGAACCTGAAGCGCTTAGACAATTGCTAAGCACCGCCGCGCCGACAATAACCGACAGCGATGCCAGTACCCTGGCAATCCAGATGCCCGGTTTGTCGATATTGGTTGATGCTATCGCCAAAGACGGTCATGGTCTGGTCATGTTGATGGGTAAAGGCGGCGTTGGCAAGACAACACTTGCTGCCGCTGTCGCAGTGGAACTTGCGCGGCGCGGCTTGCCGGTGCATTTGACGACTTCCGATCCGGCCGCGCATTTAAGCGAAACCCTGAATGGCGCATTGGATAATCTAACGGTTAGCCGTATTGATCCATATGCGGAAACCGAGCGTTATCGCTTGCAGGTGTTGGAAACCAAAGGCGCACAACTGGATGCCAAAGGTCGGGCTTTGCTGGAAGAAGATTTACGCTCGCCCTGCACTGAGGAAATTGCCGTGTTTCAGGCTTTTTCACGCGTTATCCGTGAAGCGGGAAAAAAATTCGTGGTAATGGACACTGCGCCGACCGGTCATACTTTATTGTTGCTTGATGCCACCGGTGCTTATCATCGTCAAGTGAGCCGACAAATGATTAATTCCAGCACGCATTACCTGACACCGATGATGCAATTACAAGACCCCAAGCAAACCAAAGTGTTGTTGGTGACGCTGGCGGAAACCACGCCGGTACTGGAAGCGGCCAATCTGCAAGCGGATCTGCGCCGTGCCGGGATTGAGCCGTGGGCTTGGGTTATCAACAACAGTATCGCTGCGGCAACGGTGCAGTCGACCTTACTGCGTCAACGCGCTGCCAATGAATTGCCGGAAATAGAAGCCGTCGCCACTATTTATGCACAACGCTATGCAGTTGTGCCATTGCTTAAAGAGGAGCCGGTGGGTGTCGAACGCTTGCTGGAACTGTCTGTGGTCAGTCATTAATCAGGAGATAGTCATGATTCCGGAAACTTGTTCAAAAACACATTTGTCTTTTCTTGACCGTTACCTGACCCTGTGGATTTTTATCGCCATGGCGGCGGGGGTCGGTATCGGTTTTGTCTTCCCGACCCAAGTGAATACCATCAATAATGCAGTCTCTGTGGGGACTACCAATATTCCGATTGCCATTGGTTTAATTTTGATGATGTATCCGCCGTTAGCCAAAGTCCATTACGAAGAGCTGGGTGACGTGTTTCGCAATTGGCGGTTATTAAGTGTTTCCTTAGTGCAAAATTGGCTTATCGGGCCGGTGTTAATGTTTGCCTTGGCCATCCTGTTTTTGCGCGACTATCCGGAATACATGACCGGCCTTATCTTGATTGGTCTGGCACGCTGTATCGCGATGGTGATTGTCTGGAATGAATTGGCGAAAGGCGATAACGAATACGCAGCCGGTTTGGTGGCCTTTAACAGCATATTTCAGGTGCTGTTTTACAGTGTTTATGCCTGGTTTTTTATTACCCTACTTCCTCCGCTGTTTGGACTGCAAGGCGGTTTGGTGGCTATCACTATCGGCGAGATTGCCAAAAGCGTATTTATTTATTTGGGCGTGCCTTTTATTGCCGGATTCCTGACGCGTTTCTTTTTGATTCGTGCCAAAGGTAAAGACTGGTATCAGCAGCGCTTTATACCAAAAATCAGTCCACTGACGCTCATTGCCTTGTTGTTCACCATCGTTGTGATGTTTTCACTTAAGGGCGATTTAATTGTGCAACTGCCACTGGATGTGGTTCGAATCGCCATTCCTTTGTTGATTTATTTTGTGGTGATGTTTTTATTAAGTTTTATGATGGGCAAAGCCATCGGTGCGGATTATGAAAAAACCACCACGCTGGCTTTTACCGCTGCCAGTAATAACTTCGAGCTGGCGATTGCCGTGGCAGTCTCCGTGTTCGGCATCAACAGCGGCGCGGCTTTCGCAGCAGTGATCGGGCCATTGATTGAAGTGCCGGTGATGATTGCGTTGGTGAATGTGGCGTTTTACTTTCAGAAGCATTTGTCGTTTACAGCAACGACACAGTCACTGGAAAAGCACAAAAGTTAAAACGTAGTTTCGACTTAGGAATGCTTATAAAATAGCTTAGGCATCTTGCTCCCTCTCCTGTTGGCATAGGTATCTACACAAGTCCTACTGCTCCTTCTCCAAAGGGAGAAGGTTGGGATGCGGGGAATGTAACTGCCTGATTTTATGCTCCTCACCCCCTCTCCAACAGGAGAGGGAGCCAAGCTCTACCGTAACTCATTGTTTCATTATGAGTAAAAGTTGTGTAGATACCTATGCTCCTGTTGGAGAGGGGTGAGGGGATATAAATGGTCAAGTTATTTCATGCACGTTCCTAAGGAAATTTTAATGCTTCAACTCCAGCATACAAACGCTTATCTTTTTCGGATAGACCGTCGAACACTTCTTGCATTTTTTTTCAATTTCTATTGAGTAAGCAGGCTGCATTATAAGTTTTGGGGCAATGTTTCATTTTTTTAATTTTACCGCATTGCAACGACTACTTGCTCAAGTTATTTCGTGCTCGTTCCTTACCATATCGATATCAACCTGTGGGGCTTGTGTTTCTAACGCTGCATTGTAATTAATTTGCTGCTGCTTATTGATGGTCTTACCGCTGGAAGTCATAAACATATTGCCAGTCGCTATGAGTGCTGCTTTTTCAATGTTGCCATGCTCGAAGAATTTGTATAAGTCCCAAAAGTCACCAAACCTCTCGCCTTTTTCCCCCTCGTTGCCCATGCGTGCTTCTGCATCTGAGCCATGAAAGGACGTCCATTTTTCACCGGCTATAAGCTGAGCATTTCCAGATTCACTATGAGGCGACCCCCATTTTTTCCCTCGTCACTTAAAGCCATAAAAGTCTAAACACTGCTCGATTGAGTAGGCCTCGTTATACGCGTTCATGGCATTTAAACCAGACTGCGTAAGCTCTGTAGCTCTTTTCTTTGGTTGATTTGCTAATTATAAATAACTTTAATCTGTAAATCTGTGGCGGTTTATATATTTTGAGTTATTTTATTATTTACAAATGAACAGCCAGCCAAATGGTATTAAAATCAGGAAGTGTCCATTGAACCTTCAGACACCCAGATCTCTAGGATTTTAAGTCGACCCCACTTTGAATACCA
>JBAXXH010000216.1:0-5368 GCA_037127995.1 Methylococcaceae bacterium
GTCATGGAAGGTTTTATGTACCGGTTTCATCCGCAACACGCTCGCGTTCAGGAATTGATTAATTCCGGAATAATAGGCGAAGTAAGGTCGGTGCGTGCCAGTTATTCTTTTATGATGAAACCTGCACGCCTCTATCGTTTGATAGAAAATGTCGAGCATGGCGGTGGTGCGATGTGGGATATTGGTTGTTACGCCATTCATTCAGCACGGATGTTTTTTGATCAAGATCCGGTTGCTGTAACAGCAATAGCCAAATACGTTGAGAGCGGCGCTGATATTACGACCAGCGGCATTATTGATTTTGGCGCAGGAAAATACGCCCATTTCGATTTTAGCTTTGAGCGTGCGCGGCGCTGTGAGTATGAAATTACAGGCACAAAGGGCGGCATAAAATGCCATGTCGTTTGGCAACTGCCGGGCGACGTCCCGGTGATTTCATGGTGGACTGAAGACGGTAAGCACTGCGAAGAACGCTTGCCAGCTAATAATCACTTCCGTCTTGAAATTGAGCATTTTAGTGACTGCATATTAAATGGCCATCAGCCTTTGTTGTCGCTGGATGATGCAAAAGCTAATTGCCAAATTATTAACGCGGCCTTGCAATCCGCTGCGGAAGGGCAGGTTATAAAATTGACTCCCATTAAGTAACTGATTATAAAAATAAGTTATTTCAGTCCCCCTCTTTGAAAAAGACGACTGCATGGATGCAGGAGGTAGAGCAACGCATGGAGCAGTTGCCGAGGGGTTAGTGGAGATTTTATTAGATAAATCCCCCACTGCCTCCTCGCTATGCTCTCCCCCTTTTTCAAAGGGTGAGGTAATACTTATAAAAATAAAAGTCAGATAAACTAATAAAATGTTGTAAAATAACGGGTTTTGAAATTAAAGGCCGAGTTTTCGGTATACAAAAACAGTGGCTTATTTATGCGATGTCCGTTTTGTGCGGCACAAGATACACGGGTTCTTGATTCCAGATTAGTCAATGAAGGCGATCAGGTTCGTCGTCGACGAGAATGTAATGTCTGTAAAGAACGCTTTACCACGTTTGAAACGGCTGAATTAACCATGCCGCGTGTTATCAAGCGCGATGGCATTCGTGAACCTTTTGAAGAACGCAAATTGCGCTCGGGGATGTTAAAAGCACTGGAAAAAAGGCCTGTTGGCGGTGATGCTATTGAGGCGGCCATTAATCGTATAAAAAAAGAATTGATGGAAACCGGCGACCGTGAAATACCGGTACAGGTACTGGGCGAAAAGGTCATGAAAGAGTTGAGTTTATTGGATCACGTTGCTTATGTCCGGTTTGCCTCGGTGTATCGCAGTTTTCAGGATGTGAGTGAATTTACTGACATGATTCAAGATTTACAAAAAACTTAATGACAGTCCGGCAAGATGCCTTTTATATGGCCAAAGCCCTTCAACTGGCCAAAAAAGGACGCTATACAACCGACCCCAATCCGCGCGTGGGCTGTGTTTTAGTCAGGGATGATCAGGTTATCGGTGAAGGCTGGCATGTTAAAGCCGGTCTGGGTCATGCAGAAGTTGAAGCGTTAAAACACGCCACGGATGCTCACGGTGCAACGGCTTATGTCACTTTAGAACCCTGTAGCCACCATGGCAAAACGCCGCCGTGTTGCGATGCCTTGATAAAAGCCGGGGTTAGTCGTGTTGTAGTCGCCATGCAAGATCCCAATCCACTGGTGTCCGGCCGTGGACTTGAAAAACTCAAGGCCGCAGGCATTGAGGTAATTTGTGGTGTTTTACAGGAAGATGCACGCACGTTAAATCGCGGCTTTATTAAAAGGATGACAGAAAATCGTCCCTTTGTCCGCAGCAAACTGGCGATGAGTCTGGATGGACGTACCGCAATGGCTTCGGGTGA
Organism: Methylococcaceae bacterium; assembly: GCA_037127995.1. Lineage (GTDB taxonomy): Bacteria > Pseudomonadota > Gammaproteobacteria > Methylococcales > Methylomonadaceae > Methylobacter_C. The sequence continues at coordinate 1,883 of JBAXXH010000216.1, forward strand.
AAGTAAATGGATCACTTCAGTCGAGGCCAGAGCCGATGTGCATCGGTTAAGGGCAGAGAGTTCAGCTATTTTAACGGGTATCAATACGGTAATAGCCGATGACCCTGCCTTAAATGCCCGGGTTGATTGGGATGTTGAGCAACCGGTTAGGGTCGTACTGGATTCTGAATTAACCATGCCGGTTACTGCCCGAATGGTAAAGCTGGCGGGACGCAGCCTGATTTTAACCTGTTCACAGGATGAACAAAAACAACAAGCTTTGCAAGCCGCCGGTTTTGGGGTTTATCGACTCGCCAGTAACAATGGACAGCTGAATTTGCCGGCCGTAATGGATTTTTTAGCACAGCAGCAAATCAATGAAGTTCTGGTTGAGGCGGGTTCTGTACTTAATGGCGCGTTACTCAAAGAAAATCTGCTTGATGAATTGGTTGTTTACATGGCACCCTGTATTTTAGGCGATCAAGGACGCGGGTTGTTTACCGTGCCGGGATTACAGGCGATGACGGATAAAAAAAGCTTAACGCTGCGTGATGTCAGGCAGGTCGGGCCCGATTTAAAATTAACACTAACACCGTAATGACGTGTACAAACATGTTTTGCGCTGCTGATAATCAGGAATTTTAATGTTCACAGGTATTATTTTAGCCATAGGCAAAATAGCGGCAATCGAGCGCAGGGCAGGGGATTGCCGGTTAAAAATAGACACCGGCAGTTTATCCCTGGCAGACGTTGCGTTGGGTGACAGCATTGCTGTTAACGGGGTTTGTTTAACGGCGGTGGAGTTGGGTGCCCGTTATTTTTGTGCGGATGTGTCCAATGAAACCTTGTCCAGAACCATTTTAAATACCGCAACAACGGGTACACCGGTTAATCTGGAACTGGCTTTAACGCCTTCAACCCGAATGGGCGGACATATTGTTAGCGGACATGTTGACGGAATCGGTAAAATTATCGGTAAAAAAGCGGATGGACGTTCATATCGTTTTACCCTTAAAGCCCCTGACAATCTGGCTAAATACATTGCTGAAAAAGGCTCCATTTGCATCAACGGCATTAGCCTGACGGTCAATGACGTTAAGGGGGCAGAATTTAGTGTTAATATCGTACCGTATACCTTAAAAGATACCACGCTGGGCGAGGCGACAATCGGCACACCCGTTAATCTGGAAGTGGATTTGCTGGCGCGTTATATGGAGCGTTTAATGCAAGGCGAAGCGGCCGCTTATAATCAGGGCGGCATCACAGAAGAATTATTGCAAAAAAGTGGGTTTTTTGGTTAATGAATACAATTGAAGAAATTATAGACGATTTACGGCAAGGCAAAATGGTTGTCATTATGGATGATGAGGATCGCGAAAATGAAGGTGACCTGTTAATGGCAGCCGCTTTTACCCGACCGGAGGATATTAATTTTATGGCCCGTTATGGACGTGGCCTGATTTGTTTAACCTTAACCAGCGAACGTTGTCAGCAGTTACGTTTGCCGTTAATGGTTAATGAAAATAAAACCGCGCATTCCACTAATTTTACCGTCTCTATCGAAGCGGCAACGGGCGTGACTACCGGTATTTCCGCAGCGGATCGGGCGCGTACTGTACAATGTGCGGTAGCGGCAGATGCTAAAGCGGATGATTTGGTGCAACCGGGGCATATATTCCCGTTAATGGCCAATCCGGGCGGTGTCTTGCGTCGTGCCGGACACACCGAGGCGGGTTGTGATTTTGCCAGATTGGCGGGTGTTGACCCTTCTGCGGTTATCGTAGAAATTCTTAATGAAGACGGTACGATGGCAAGACGTCCGGATTTGGAAATCTTTGCGCAGCAGCACAATCTTAAAATGGGTACCATCGCTGATTTGATTCATTATCGTATTCAGCATGAAAATACGTTGGAGCGCATCAGTGAATGTGCGTATCCTACCGAATTTGGCGAGTTTCGACTCTATGCATATCAAGACAAAAACGACAATAACCTGCATCTGGCGTTGGTTATGGGAAAGGTTTCAGATGGTGAGCCGGTTTTAGTGCGCGTTCATGCACGTAATTTGTTGGATGATGTATTTTCGTCCAAACGCAGTGATTCCAGTGTTTCAATTCGAACGGCCATGCAAAAAATTGCTGAAGAAGGTCGCGGCGTTTTGGTTATCATCAGACAAAGCGAAGACAATAAATCATTGGCGGAATTGATTCATCACTATCAATTGGAAGATAACGGCATAACCAGTACGGCAAATGCTCAAGAGGCAGCGGATTGGCGCATGACCGGAACCGGATCAAGAATTTTGGCCGATTTGGGTGTACATAAATTAAAAGTGCTGGGCACCCACAAAAAATATGTCGGCTTATCCGGGTTTGATTTAGAGGTATCCGAGCATGTGGGCTGAGGCACTATTTTTAAAAAGGATTGGGTTAGCGTAATCCAATCTTAAGACTGATTATAGAGACCTTCGTTGATTAAGCGACATTATTTTCTGTAGGGCGTGCCGTGCACGCCTTGAAAAATAAGGCGCGCACGGCACGCCCTACGTACTTAATTAATTCAGAGCTCTATATAGTATTATTAACAACAGAATTTTGTAATTTAAGTAGAGAAATAGAATGACAGCAATAAAAACGTTTGAAGGAAATTTATTGGTACAAGGCGGCAAGTTTTGCATTGTAGCGTCCCGTTTTAACAGTTTTATTGTTGAGCAGTTAGAGGCCGGAGCAATTGATGCGCTGGTTCGTCACGGTGCAGATAAAGCCAATATCCATCTGGTTAAAGCCCCTGGTGCGTTTGAATTACCCATGGTAGTACAACGCATAGCCGCCTCCAAAAAATACGATGCGATTATCGCCGTGGGCGCAGTGATTCGTGGTGGCACCCCGCATTTTGAATATGTTGCCGGTGAATGTGTAAAAGGTCTGGCGCAGGTTTCGCTGCAATATAATGTACCGATCAGTTTTGGTGTCTTAACGGTTGATTCAATTGAGCAGGCGATAGAGCGTGCCGGTACCAAAGCAGGTAACAAGGGCGCGGAAGCGGCAATGTCAGCCATCGAAATGGTTAGTTTGTTTAATAATCTGGAAGCCTGATGAGTTCATCGCGTACTAATGCCCGTAAAGCAGCTGTCCAGGCATTGTATCAATGGCAGATGACAGGACAAAGTCTGGTCGAAATTGAGCGTCAATTTATAGAAGAAGATCGCCTGAAAGATGCTCAAAAAAGTTACTTTACTGAACTCTTTCACGGCGTTCCTAAAAATTTGGCAGAAATAGATTTGGCGTTAACTGAATTTGTCGACCGTCCCGTTGATATGATTGACCCGGTTGAAAGGGCTATTTTAAGAATTGGTGCCTACGAGTTGATCAACCGACTGGACATGCCTTATCGCGTGGTTTTAAACGAAGGCATTAATCTGGCCAAATATTTTGGCGCTGATGGTAGTCATAAATATGTCAACGGCATATTGGATAAAGTGGCTCAGCAAAAAAGAACCGTAGAAAT
>JBAXXH010000217.1:0-5367 GCA_037127995.1 Methylococcaceae bacterium
GGCGGGATTTTCTGTGCCCAGGCTTCCTTTGGTTAAGGGGTCTGAATAATTACAAGTGATGTTATCCCTAAACAAACAACAAACTCAATGTAACATTATATTTTCAAAGATATTATGCCTACACCTTATTATCAAAATACGCCATGGGTTGCAGGAGAGTTTTATCATTTCTTTAACCGTGCCAATAGCCAAACAGATAAACTGTTTTATCAAGAACGCAATTACCGCTATTTTTTAAGATTATGGACGGATTACATGGATAGGCATTTTGACGTATGGAGCTATTGCCTTATTCCCAACCATTTCCATTTTTTAGTACGTGTTCGTGAGGTTGATTTGCCTTTTTCGATTATAGAGTCGTGGCGACGCTTAGCCATTAGTTATACTCAAGCCATCAACAAACAAGAACATCGGCGTGGCAGTTTATTTCAAGAACATCCAAAATATTTACTGGTTAGTACCGATGCCCATTTAATGAGTTTGGTTCGCTATATCCACAATAATCCGTTGCATCATGGCCTTACCGAGCAGCTAGAAACCTGGCGTTACAGCTCTTATCCGGCTTTTTTTAGTTCTGCGCCCAGTCGTGTAAAGTGTGCTGAAGTAACAGCGTTATTCGGTGGCATTGCGGCATTCAAAGCTTTTCACCAGCAAAATAATTTTACTCAAGATATTAATTATTGTTTGATCGATGTTTAAGTTTAAGGGTACGGTTAAGACTAGGGATACGGGTTTTATCCAAGAAGGCACGGTGGCTTGATAGGGATACCATCCCTTAAAGGGATGGTATCTCCCTGGATGTGCGATTTATTCAAGCAGGTTCGGTGGCCTGGTAGGGATACCATCCCTCAAAGGGATGTTATCCCTGAATCTGCGATTTATCTGAGACGGTTCAGGGCACTTAACAAAGAGAAGATAACTTTTAATGACATATTGTATCCACAAAATTAAAGATTTTTGCCAAGTAGGTGATGGAGCCCATGCGAGCATTAAACGTGAGGACTTGGGCATCATGTACCTTACGACGAAAAATTTTAAATCCAGGGGTTTGGATCTTTCAACTTTGGATTATATAAGTCGGTCAAGTTATGAAAAACATTTCAAAGCATCAAAATCGGCAATAACTACACCGTGTGCAAATGATGTTCTTTTAGGAATTATTGGATCTATTGGGGTGCCTTACCTTGTAAAAGAGGGTGAAACTTTTGGTATATTAAGCAGTGTCGCTATTTTAAGACCACAACAAGGTCTTGATGCTAAGTTTTTGTTTTATTTCATGAGATCTTCTATTTTTCAACAATCAGTTGACGCAATAAAAAGTGGTGCTGCACAAGGTTTTCTAAGTCTTGAAATGATAAGGAACTTGCCATTGATTGGTCCAGAGGAGACTGTACAACAACAAATCGCGGAAATCCTCAGTGCCTGCGATGACCTGATCGAAATCAACAATCAGCGCATTGCTACGCTGGAACAACTGGCGCAGCAGATTTATAAAGAATGGTTTGTGCGAATGCGTTTTCCGGGTTGGGAAAATACGCCATTTCTTCATGGGATTCCTATAGAGTGGGAAGTAAGAAAATTGAGTTCAGTTTTGGTACGAAAAAACTTTGGTAAAACGTATAAACCAAAAGAAGTTTTTCAAGAAGGTCAGGTCGTTGTTATCGACCAAACACAAGGTGAATATTTAGGATTCCACAATTCACAGCCAGAACATAAAGCAACAATAGATGAGCCTATTATTTTGTTTGGGGATCATACTTGTAAAATCCGCATTATGATCAATGATTTTTCTTTAGCAGAAAATATAATACCTTTTACATCAAAAGAAATTTCGGAATTTTTTGTTTTCCATTTAATTGATAGTCTTGTTGAAACAACTGAATATAAAAGACATTGGTCTGAATTAACATCAAAATCAGTATTCAGGTGGGCGGACAACGGAACAATCCTTTGAAGATTTGAACAGCTTTAAAGACGAGCTGTCTCAGGAAGAGCAGCGCCATATTGTCGAAGGTTTAACTGAAACCGAATTAGAATTATTTGACTTGTTGTATAAGGAAAAGTTGACGGTGGATGAACGTATCTCTGTTAAAAATGCCGCCAAGGATTTATTGCAGAAATTTAAAAAACTGAGTGCAGAAATGCCATTTTGGTACAAAAACCGACAGGAACAAGGACAGGTAAAAGAGGCTATTAAGAATACCCTGCATAAAGATTTACCTGAAAGTTACGATAAGTCTATTTTTAATAATAAATGCGATGAGGTTTATGACCTGATTTATGAGCGGACAATAAGTTCTGGTGATGACTTTTATCATTAAGATGATTTGAATGTACAGATTTTCAGATAAATAATTTCGATGCTAACGGATACCATCTCTTTAAGGGTTATTATCCGTATGAACTAAATTTCCAATTCACGTCGCTGTATGCCCATACAGATAACATCCCTTGAAGGGATGGTATCTGTGCAGACCCAAAACAACGGGAGTGGGAAAAATAAGCCCTTTGCCAACCTCGTTGCTCGGCAATCAACATAATAACCGCATAAAAATGGGGATTTGGCTATAATGCCATGCAACCACTAACAACTGCTGATACAGGTAAGCCATTATGACAATAACAACGAGAACAATTTCAAAATTACAATACTATTTTGAAGTAAAAACAAGCCAGATAAAAGATAGCGACTATTATCAAAAATTGCTGGCAATGCCGCCACTCAAACGCTGGGCAACCTTGGCAGGCTTGTTTTTATTATCACAACTGGTCTTTTTTGGTTTTTTGTATGCAGCTTTTGGCAAGATTGTTGTTATCGGTTTTTTGGCCAGTATTTTAGCGGGATTGGCTACCGGCGTAGGCGCTTTACCGGCTTTGTTCTTTAAAAATATCTCACGAAATTTATTTAACAGCATGTTGGGTGCAGCGGCCGGTGTTATGTTGGCGGCGACTGCATTTTCCCTGCTGGTACCCGGCATCACTTACGGTAATTTGATTTGGCCCGGCAAAGGCATTTACGTTGTTTCCATCGGCATGTTGATAGGTGCCGCGTTTTTGCATTACGCTGACCGCCAACTGCCGCATGTGCATTTTGATTCAATTTCAGATGTGCAATTGTCTTCCTTAAAAAAAGTCTGGTTGTTCATCATTGCCATCACCATCCACAACTTTCCTGAAGGCATGTCTGTGGGCGTCAGTTTTGGTTCGGGTGAAATGAAAAACGGTATCGTTTTGGCAATCGCCATCGCTTTGCAAAATATTCCTGAAGGTTTGGCCGTTGCCTTGCCCTTGGTGGGTTTGGGTTACAATAAATGGAAAGCGGTCGGTATTGCAACATTAACGGGTCTGGTTGAACCGGTGGGTGGTTTGCTGGGCATTACCATGGTGACGGTCTTTCAACCCGTTTTGCCGATTGCCATGGGCTTTGCAGCCGGTGCCATGCTCTTTGTTATCAGTGAAGAGATTATCCCTGAAACGCATTCGGACGGGCGTTCACGTTATGCAACCTTTGCTTTGATGGTTGGATTTATTATTATGATGGTTTTGGATAACATGCTGGGCTAATCGACTTTCATTAGGAGCGTGCATGAAATAACTTGACCATTTATATCCCCTCACCCCAACCCTCTCCCAGCGGGAGAGGGAGCAAGATACAAGGACAAGAATGGACACTCTTCAAAACAGTTTGCAATACTTTTTAAACACATTAACTACCGATAATTTTTCCAACGTTTTTAACTTTTCAGTAGAGCGTTTTTTATCGTTACTGGCTACCGGCAATATTACCGAACTATCAGCGACAGCCGCGACCAGTTTTGCCCTGATTGCAGCGGCGGAAATTGGCGATAAAAGCCAACTGGTTTGCATGACTTTAGCATCCAGACACAGAGCCATGCCGGTTTTGCTGGGCGCTATCGCGGCTTTTGCCTTTTTAAATACGCTGGCCGTTGTTTTTGGTGTTGCCATTGCTAGTTGGTTGCCGGACTACATCGTAGCGGCCACGGTTGCTTTTTTGTTTGCCGCCTTTGGGATTCATTCTTTACGCTTGCAAGAAGAAGATGACGATGAGGCCGTTAAGGAAAAAAGCGGTCATGGTATTTTCTTTACCACTTTTTTATTGATTACCGTGGCTGAATTTGGTGACAAAACTCAACTGGCTGTCGTTGCCTTAAGCAGCACGGCCGCACCACTGGCGGTATGGCTGGGTTCTACAACTGCACTGGCATCAATATCAGCTTTGGGTATTATTGCAGGGCGCACACTATTAAAAAAAGTGTCTTTAGTTTTGTTGCATAAAATTAGCGGAAGCATTTTTCTGGTGCTATCGGCGCTTGCCACTTATCGGGCTTATATCAGCTACACAAGCGTTGCTTCGCTTTAAAAATCGTCCAATTTAGGCTGGCAATGCGCATGAAATAACTTAGGCGTCTGCTTCCTCTCCCTCTGGAAGAGGGTTGGAGTGAGGGGATATAAATGGTCAAGTTGTTTCATGCACGTTCCTTAACGACTATTAATCAAACGATTTTTCTCAACAATAACGCTCTAATCCAGCCGGTTTATTATGCGACTATCAATGAATGCCGTCTTACGAATTGACCTGCATCATCAGTAACGTATAGAATTGACAACTTATTTGAGTGCTTTGGGGTAATATTCGATAACACTCAATAAAGACGGGTTTATCAGGTCGTTCGATAAACCCAAAACGTTGGATTTCATAGAACCGCCTCAATGTGAAATCTGGCTAACTATAAAGTGAGGTGAATTTTTTTGAGATATATATTATGGATAAACTAAAAGCACTCTCTTTTGACTCATTGACCGCACTCTCATTAAGTATTGGCGGTCTGGCCGGTGTTGCAACATTTTTGGCAGTAGGGCCTTTGAGCGGATTCTTTTTTATATGGGCCGCAACTATCGCATGGGCTGCCTACTTTTTTCTGGGTGCGACTAAAGAAGCGTTGATAAACACTATTGTGTGTGGCATTTTCGGTGTATTTATGGCTTGGTTCACCGCTATTTTACTCACCAATATTCCATCGACAGCCGTTCTTGGCTTTCCGTTTATGGCGGCTGTTACCGTTGCTATTGCCGTGATAGTTATGTGTCTTGCGGCCAATATTCCACAACTCGCCACAATCCCCGCCAGCGTTTTGGGTTATTCATCAACATTTGCTTATTTGTTGCAAACACCTGACAAATTAAATCAGGACGTTTTGCTGAGTATTTCTTTGGGCAACCCTTTGCTGGTAATATCTATCTCCATCGTTGTCGGTACTTATTTTGGCCAGTGGTCTGGACAATTGAGTGCAAAACTAACCAAGTAAACTGATTAAACAAGAAACGTGCATGAATAGTATGCACGTT
>JBAXXH010000218.1:0-5339 GCA_037127995.1 Methylococcaceae bacterium
TTCTCAGCAATCAAACTCGCCAAATCTACCAATATTTTGTGCCTAACGGCACAGGGTTTATCGTTCAATGTTATACCAATATCGCCTTAAAATTCTCAGCAATCAAACTCACCAAAGCAACCGCTTCTTCATTCAAGCCCGTCAATTCAATATGTATTTCGTTAAGCCGTTCTTCATAGTCAAAATCATCATCGGTGGCTGTGTCCACGCCGACATAGCGACCCGGACTTAAGCTCCAATCTTTGGCTTCAATTTCTTGTTGGTTGACGACTTTGCATAAGCCTTCGACATCGGTATAAACGCCATTAGGGAAACGGCTTTGTAACCAATGGGCTTGTTTCCAGAAATATTCCGTTTCGTGCAGCAGGCCGGGTTCGCCTTCATCGGGGTTGCCGCTGAGTTGTTGTTGCAAGGCTTTGAGCCGGTCGAGTTGTTCTTTTAGATTGAGACCTTTCCAGTCTTTGTTTTTGTTGAGTTGGTATTCTTTGACGGTAGTGGCGATTACATCCAGCAATTGCTTAATGATTTTGTCTTGCGGTTTACGTAAGGCTTTACAAAGTAACGCCATATTTTCCGTACGGGCAATCTCTTGCGGTTGTGCTGGTTGCGGATCAAGGGCAGGGGCAAGCCCAGCCCCTACGAGATGGTTTTGTTGTTCGTAAACACTGGCGATGTCTTCAATGGTCAAGGCATCGACAAACACTTTTGCATCTGGATTTTCTTGGGCATAGTGCGTGGAAAAATCGCTGACTGTTTTATGCACAAGCTGAAACTGCTTTTGCAATTCAATGGTGGTTTCGGCGGTTTCTTTGGCTAAAGCGACCGACGTTTCCAGATAACTGTTTACGGTAGCCGTAAATTTGTTGGTATTGCCTCGATACAAATTGACGATGCAAATCAGGTTTTGTAATTGTTCAGGGCTAAAGTCGTTGACCTTACTGGTGACCTTTCGGTAAATCTTGCGGGCATCCAGCATCAGGACGTTATCGCTATTATTATGGGCACCCGCAAGGGATGCCCCTACAGATTCTTTGGCGCGGTCAAAAAACCACAAGGTGCAAGGCAAGGAGCGAGTATAGAAAAAATTGTTGCCTATCGCCACCATCACGTCAACGGCACCGGTTTTGACCAGTTTTTCGCGAATGTCTTTTTCGCTGTGTCCGGCATCACTGGCAGACGAGGCCATAACAAAACCGGCTCGTCCGGATGGTTTTAAATAATTGTAAAAATACTGTATCCATAAATAATTGGCGTTGTCGTTTTTGGGTAGATTAACTTTACCGTCCAACAGTAAACGCGGATCTTTCTTGACCGTGTCTTTGGCTTTATCGACGCCATCGACATTAAAAGGCGGATTGGCCATGACAAAATCTGCGCCGCCAACCAGGTTGTGTTTGTCTTCGTAGAAGGTGTTGCCTTCTTGAATATTGCCTTCCAAGCCATGAACGGTCAGGTTCATCTTGGCTAATTTAGTATTCAGATCGGCTTTTTCTTGTCCGTAAAAGGTGACTTTCTCGGCAGGTTTTAAGCCTTCGCTTTCGATAAAATAACCGGTTTGCACAAACATACCCGCACTGCCACACGCAGGGTCAAAGACGATGCCGTGGTCAGGTTCAATGACATTGACGATGGTTTGCACCAAACTCATGGGCGTGAAAAATTCGCCGCCTTCCTGTGCGCCGGTCATGGCAAATTTAGCCAAAAAGTATTCGTAAATCTTGCCAAACAAATCGCCTTCGGCTTTTTGCAGCACTTCTTTATTAAAAATGCGCAGAAGTTCGCGCAACAAGTCTTTACTGAAAATGGAAAAATTCTTGGGCAATACGCCTTTGAGGTTGTCGTATTCGTCCTCAATCAGTTTCATGGCGTTATCAATCGCTGCACCGATGTCGGCACTTTCCGGCAAGGCGACCAAATAATCAAACCGGGCTTGATCCGGCAAGAACATGGAATTTTGTTCTTCAAAATCCTTTTTGGTCAACGCTCGTCTGCCGCGCTGCGGATGGGTAGGCAAGGTAAGTTCGACTTCAACTTTTACTTTCTGAAAGCGATTATAAGCATGGCGCAAGAAGATTAAGCCCAATACCGGCATGGCGTATTCGGAGGCGGTCAATTTGCTGTTGGCACGCAATTGGTCTGCGGCTCTCCACAATTCCGCTTCTAATTTTCTAAGTTGTGTTCCTTGCATGGTGTGTCTGATGTCCTGATTAGGTATTGGTCTGTGGCAAAGTAAAAAATGAAGTTTTAAATTGCTATAAAAATGGCGCTTATCATCACCGGTTAACCCGCTTGCGTCAACGGCCTACCGATTTTTAAATATGAAAATACGGCTTTTTTAAAGGCTAACGGTTTGCCTAAATTATCCCGCTGTTTTTGGCATTTTGGGATTGTTGCTAAAATCCGAATACATGTTATCGAAAAAATCAATAAAAATGTTAGAATGTTCGATTATTTGCAATCCGAGTCTCTACGAACTTATCCATGTCTATTACTTTACAGCTTCCACTCGCGTCACTGAAACTCAATGTCGATTTGACCGGTGTTGAATTTCCGGAAGCGCCCCGCTTGCAAACCGGTATTTTAGGGCAGCCCAGAGCGCAGTCTGCTTTGGAGTTTGGGGTTGCCATGCCTAATCCCGGCTACAATATTTTTGTCATGGGTGAATCCGGCTTAGGCCGCCTGTCTATGGTGACCAATCATCTTGATGCGCTTGCGCAAACCCTGCCGGCTCCGCCGTCTTATGCTTATGTGGATAACTTTGATAATTCCAGAGAGCCGGTGACGATTGAATTACCTGCCGAATATGGGCAAGTGTTCAGCAAGGATATTGAAAAGTTGCTTGATAACCTGCTGGCCACTTTTCCGGCGGCCTTTGAAAGCCCCGCTTATCAGCAAAAAAAATCGGCTATCGAGCGCCAGTTTAGCCAATGCTATAACAGCGCCATTGATTTGGTTGATAAAAAAGCGCAGGCCAATAGCATCGCTGTATTCAGAGAAAGTGAATCAATCACCTTTGCCCCTATCCGCGAGAATAAATCACTCAATGAAGAGCAGTTCACGCAACTGCCGCAACCTGAGCGCGAGGCTTTTCACAGCCACGTTGAAGAACTTGAGGAATATCTCAGTGACGTGCTGCTGGAATTGCCGCAATGGCGCAGGACGATGGTTGAAAAAATCAAGCAACTGGATAATGACACCATCAGTTTGGCAATAGAGCCTTTGTTTTCTGAACTGAATGATAAGTATCAAAATATTGATGATGTCATCACCTATTTATCAGAAATCAAAAAAAATCTGGATCTCACCATTCCCGATTATCTGATGCCTGGACGGACATTGGAGCCCCGAGATACGACGGCAAAACGCTTGACGCTAACCGAGCTATACGCGCCCAATATTCTGGTTGACAGCAAACAAGAGACCGGAGCGCCGGTTATTTATGAACCGCATCCCATTTATCAGAACCTGTTTGGCCGCATTGAATATGTCAGCGACCAAGGCGCTTTAGTCACTAATTACCGAAAAATTTGTGCCGGTTCATTGCATAAAGCCAACGGGGGTTATTTAATTCTTGATGCCGAAAAACTGCTCACTTACCCTTTCGTCTGGGAAGGTCTTAAACGGGCATTGCAATCAGGCCGCATTGAAATTGAATCGCCTTATTCAGAACTGGGTATTAATACCATTACCTTAAAACCTGAAGTGATTCCTTTAAATGTTAAAGTGATACTGGTCGGTTCGCGGGATATTTATTATCTGTTGGAAGAAATGGATAGTGAATTTAATGAAATGTTCAGGATTCTTGCCGACTTTGATAATTACATTCCCCGCACCGATGAATCCATGCAGGGTTTCGCGGTATTAATGCTTAAACAGGCCGCTGATTCGGGTGCCAGCCCGCTAACACGCGCGGCCATTGAAGGTTTGATTGAGCACAGTTGCCGACTGTCAGAAAATCAGCACCATTTTTCTGCCCACATCAAGGATTCACTGGATATTATTGCTGAAGCCAATCTGTTTTGCAGACAAGCCAAACACGGCGAAATCGACAGGCCGCACATTGAACAAGCCTTGGCCGCCAGAGAATACCGTAATGGCCGCTTATCCCAGGCCATACTTGAAGAGATGCTTGAGGGTACTATTCTTATTGATACCGAAGGCGAAGCGGTTGGCAAAATCAACGGCTTAACCGTGCTGGAAATTGGCGGCAGCAGCTTTGGTGCGCCGGCACGCATTACCACAACAGTTTATCCGGGCTCCAGAGGTATCGTTGATATTGAACGGGAAGCAGAATTGGGTCAGGCCATCCATTCAAAAGGCGTGATGATTTTAACGGGTTATCTGGGACACTCTTACGCACAGCAATTTCCGTTGGCTATATCGGCCAGCATCGCCATTGAACAATCTTATGGCTATATCGACGGTGACAGCGCGTCACTGGCGGAATTATGTTGCCTTATTTCTGCACTCACACGCATTCCCATCAACCAGGCTTTTGCGGTGACCGGTTCGATTAACCAATACGGCGAAGTACAAGCCGTCGGTGGCGTCAATGAGAAAATTGAAGGGTACTTCAGGCTTTGTCAGGCACGCGGACTTAACGGGCAACATGCCGCGATTATTCCTGCCGCCAATAAACGCAATTTGATGCTAAAACAGGAAGTGATTGATGCGGTTGCAGAAGGACTGTTTGCGGTTTATGCCGTGTCCAGTGTCGATGAAACGTTGGAACTGTTGACAGGAAAACTTGCCGGTGATGTCAGTGAGGAAGGCTTTTATCCGGAAAACAGCATCAACTTTAAGGCAATATCACGCTTAAAAGAAATTTCTGATATGGCCTCTGATTCTGATGATGACAAAGAGGATGGTGTTTAAGGCAGCTCGCAATAAATAAGCCCCCAATTTGGAGTGCAAACCCAGGTTTGTACTCCGGCCTTTAGGCAGCCCGCCATAAATAATCCTCCACTTTATAGCTGAGTAGCACCACCATACGCATCAACTTAAAGATATTAATTCACCACGAAGACACGAAGTTCACGAAGAAAAACCAAAGAAAAATCTTCGTGTTCTTCGTGTCTTCGTGGTGAAATGTCTTAAGTTGATGTCTATGTGGTGCAAATAAAACCGTTTAGGGGCGACTTCCGTCGCCCCTGCCCTTCATTATTCGCCCGTTTCCGTAATAATGGCATCAATACCATGCTGTCTTATCCGCGCCCTGATAGCATTAACACTCTCCGTCTGGGCGTAAGGCCCCATTTTGACCCGATACCAGTTAACATTACCCACTTTTGCTTTCTGAACTTTGGATTCTATACCCATAGCCGCAAGCTTTGCCCTTA
>JBAXXH010000219.1:0-5285 GCA_037127995.1 Methylococcaceae bacterium
AGTTCCGCAATTCTGCCACCAAACAAACTCGCTATTTGACTTTCCAGTTTGCGTTTGCTGGCGCTGTATTGGTCTCTTTCAGGTAAAAACATGGTAATACCCAAAGCCCGACCGCGCGGCATAATACTCACTTTATAAACAGGATCGTGATCAGGTGAGGATTGTCCAACAATACAGTGACCGGCTTCGTGATAAGCGGTTAATAACTTGTCATCTTCCGTCATCACCATGGTATGCCTCTCGGCACCCATCAGAATCTTGTCTTTAGCTTTCTCAAGATCACTCATGTTGACTTGCACTTTATTTAACCGGGCTGCAAACAGCGCCGCCTCGTTCACTACATTGGCTAACTCTGCGCCTGAAAATCCGGGTGTGCCTCTGGCAATATCTTTTAACTTGACATCATCAGCAGCGGGTACTTTTTTAATGTGTACATTCAAAATTTGTTCACGACCGCGTACATCGGGTAGCCCAACATTAACCTGACGGTCAAAACGGCCGGGTCTTAACAAAGCTTTATCGAGAACATCAGCCCGGTTGGTTGCCGCGATAACAATAACGCCTTCATTACCGGTAAAGCCATCCATTTCCACCAGCAATTGATTCAATGTTTGTTCACGCTCATCATTGCCGCCGCCCATACCGGCACCGCCTCTTTGGCGACCGACCGCATCAATTTCATCTATAAATATGATACAAGGTGCATGTTCCTTAGCCTGGGCAAACATGTCCCTAACTCTGGATGCACCTACGCCAACAAACATTTCTACAAAGTCAGAACCGGAAACCGTAAAGAACTTAACACCTGCCTCACCTGCAATGGCTCTTGCAATCAGGGTTTTACCTGTTCCTGGAGGGCCTACCATTAAAATACCGCGTGGTATCTGTCCACCCAACTTTTGAAATTTTTGCGGATCTGCCAGGAAATCAACCAGCTCTGCGACTTCTTCTTTAGCTTCTTCACAACCGGCAACATCAGCAAAGGTTGCGGTTAATTTGTCTTCTTCAAGCAATTTGGCTTTACTTTTACCAAAAGAATTACCGCCCATGCCGCCGCCTTGGGTTTTACGCATATAGATTATCCAAACTGCAATCAAAAGCAGCATAGGGAACCAAGAGATAAACATCTGCATAAAAAGCGTCTGTTGTGCGGGTGGTTTGGTTCTTACCTGAACACCGGCACTTAAAAGATCATCAATCAAATGAGGGTCATTAGGATTAAAGGTTTCAAGGTTTTGACCATCTGAAGTACGCAATTTAATTGATTGACCCGTCATTTCTACACGATCAACCAGTTTATTCTTAACCTTGGCGATAAAATCCGAATAGGCTATGGATTCATCAATCGGTGGCGTCGTGTTTACGCGGTTATATATCAAAAATGCACCGGCTAATACAACGCTCCAAAGGAGTGTGTTTAGTATATATTTTTTCATCTTTTAATCTCCTGACCCTTAAAGTAAGGTCAATATGTAGCGTTGCGTTTACCTACAGCTGCATTCAAAACTTGATGTTGCCACGTTACCCTGTCATCAATCTGAATTGTTTTTTACTAATCCTACTTATTCAGTAGGATTTAATATTAACTATCTTTAACACTTTTGTACATTATAAAAAGTTTAATAATTGATCACCAAAGCTGCGTTTTATTTTATCAAGGGCAATTACCTGAATTTGTCTGACGCGTTCTCGGGTTAAATTAAGTTCTGCACCAATTTCCTGCAAAGTCATTTCGTTGTCAGTATCAACACCAAAATGGCAACATATCACTTTAGCCTCTCTAGGATTAAGTATATCAATGGCCTTATTTATCAAGCCCTCAAGATCGGTTTGCGCTATTTTCATAAACGAATGCGTAAAGACCTGCTGCTCCAAAAAATCGATGGGGGCAAAAGAATTTTCTTCATCATCTTCATACCCTTCAAGCGACATGGCTGTTTGTGAGATCGACAAAATAGACTGTACTTCGTCAATCGAAAGCTTTGCACATTCAGCCAACTCTTTAATAGCGGGCTCTCTGCCTGTCTTTACAATAAACTGGTCTTTAGTACGAAATACTTTATTAATAGTGGCAACTTGCCCACAAGGAACACGCACCACTCTCTCGCAGCGCGACAAAGACCTTGATATCGCTTGCCTGATCCAATAGCCTGCGTAAGTTGAAAATTGAAATCCCAAACGGTAATCAAACCGATCGACCGCTTTTAACAAGCCGCTCTGACCTTCTTGTACAAGATCGTCAAAATCCAGAAAACTGCCTTTGTATTGATTGGCAATAAATAAAACCAGCCTTGAGTTAGCTGAAGCAAGCTGTTGACGTAAACTTAACCAACCATGCTCTGAAAAAACCACCTCTGAAAAGTGTTTATGCATGTCACTACTGGACAAAAACAGAAATTGCTCATCATAAGACGCTAATAAATTTAACCATTTGGGTGAATTTATACGGCTACGCCTGCTTAAGCCTTCCAAGCGTTTAATAATTAAATCAGATTTTTTTTCGGTGCTTTGAGTGGGTTGATAACAAAGCCCTCTAAACTTGTAAGCATAGACAATCACATCAACCAGTTTCGTCAAATCATGAAAAGAAAAGGGAAACAGTTGCAACGCTGTTACCAGATTTTGCTTGTCAACAACATAAGCGCTATCGGTCAACGCTTTGTCGGATAAGGAATTAAATTGTTTTTTTACATCCACCAAGGCAGTTGTTAATTCTGATTCCAGCGTTGCTTCATCATCAAGATCAGGCGTCGTGCAAGATTTTTGTTCATACTGATTAAGCAACCATAAAGCGGTCACCGGGAACTGGGATAGTGCGTTTATAAGTCTGGCTTTCTCGTCTTTTAACTGACGAGCTATATGAAAATTACTATTCTCTGTATACTCTGTAGCGTGATTAACAATTGCTACAGGTTGTTCAGCTTCAACAGGAATTTTACCAACAAAGACTGCTGGTTCTTGTTTTGACAACTGTGTATTTAAATAAGCCATAACACCAAATCCTCGCAAACAGAGTGTCTTAAAAATAAAAGCCGTTGATTCGCGAAGTTTTAACGCGATTCTTAAGCAGTAATTTTTTTTAAACCGGTATGACAAATAAAAACTTCATTAGTGCTTTCTGAAGAAATTATTTATTAACGATTTGTTTATTAATCATTTCACGATAATGTAACAATTAGAATGTTTGTTGTCAAACTATAGTTTTACAAAACATGAACAATATTTAAAAGTTTAATTGACTCTTTAAAAATAGCAAGTGAGGGATTCGTTTCAGAGTAAGGTATTGACACCCTAAAGGCGGTCATGCCCTATATCGGTCAAAGTGCTTTAGAGAAAATCCATTCCGCGACACTGGATCGATTTATCCGTGACCGAAAAGCGGCTGGCATTACAGCGTGTACGTTAAATCGAGATATGGCAATCATCCGTAGAGTCCTAAAGTTCTGTGGCGTGATGAACAAGGCAGCCTTGGCTCGATACTGCGCCATTACTGCCAACCATCCAGGGTATGGAACGAAAACCTCGTCCAATTGCGGTTGCAGAGCAAGACCGCTTGATAAACTAATATTAGTGTCTGTTACTAAGATTTATCTGGGTAACTATTCGATGCAAAATACCTCATTTGTGATGATTTGCCGGTTCAGCATAGGAGTAAATTGAAGCAAAAATTTCACTCTGACTAAGAAAGCTTCTCCAACACCTCCCGATGCAAGTTTGATTTAGTGCGCATAGCAATCTTTGCATGACCCGCTGTAATAGTATCAGGCAGTTGCAATTTTTACTGATGATTCGGTGGGATTTGGATCTCTATTTCATAGTAGGCTTGCATCGGCTTTCCTGGTTTAAATCTAAATCGGTCCAGTTAAAGCTCACCGGCTAATCTTAAAACTTCTTTTTCCAATTTTTCAGAAATCCTGAAGTTTGCTTTTTTAAGCTGAGTAAAAATATCCGCGACTGAGCTAATGATGTGCTGTTGTTTGGCTTTGAGTAAAATGCCTAATAAACCCGTAAATTTGAGTTGTAGCTGTTTGGCTAATTTTCTGGCTTTCAAATCGTCCAGGATCATCACGTTATCTTCTTGCATTTGTAGCGCCAACGCGATGGTGCTGGCTTCACCCAAATCGACACTGGCGTTTAATATGCGCAGATAATTTTTATCTATAACGGTAACAACATGCATCCAGCTTTCTAACGGTTTGCCAAATTCCTGAGCTACTTCTTCGGTTAGATAAATGTTTTGGTAGAGTTTGTGCAGAATATCCAGTGCGTTAATATTATCCAAAACAATCAGGCAACTGGTATTGGAAATGATTTTAGGCATTTTCAAAATCCTGCATAATATCTTCGGCAGGATAATTTAAAACTGAAACCTGATAATGTCCCAGCAGCTCCATAAAAGTCCTTTTGGAAAGTCCTGTCATTTGCGCTGCTTGCCCTACCGATAACACGCCTTTTTCATAAAGTTTGCTGGCCAGTAGCATTTGAATTTCCTGCATGTCTATATTGATAGTGTCAGGAAGTTGTATTTGTAGGGTTTGCATATTCTTTCCTTTAGTGGGTTGGTTTTGTCGGGTTAGCCGCTAGCCGTAACCCGACGCATGAGTTTCGAAATAGGATGGGAACCGGTACTAAAACTATACTACAATTCTCTAGCAAAGCCGAACAGAACAATGCATCAAGTCCAGCCTTCATAATGTAAAATTGTGCATACAATTCAGGATTAGGAAGTTGACAGAGACGGGCTGTTCGGCTTAAGAGAAGTATGGAATCCTTACTTTATAGATGACCATTGCACGCCGTTTTCTTTCATTTAAAGCCAGTTACCGAGTCACAATAAAACAAAAAACTAAATCATTGCCCAATCGTGGCTCGGTTGTGTTTAAGCCTGCTTTTTATTTTTAATACCAGCACAATTGGCCTGAAAAGGTAACAGGCGAGTTTGAAAGGTATTAAAAAATATTTTAGGCTTACTCCGGATTGCTTATCACGTTGGTCTTGATATCCCCAAGATTAGATTTGATTTCTTTTGCATCAGCCTTGGCACTTGTTTCAACTGTTTGCCAGGCATTCTTCAGCAATAAAAAAATATCTCGTTTTTTAATAACCAGTTTGTGAAAATAGCTTTAATGCATAATTTCGCACGTCTGCGAAAATAACAAACCCACGTCCATCATGGCATTGAAGGGGAAATTTCTCATTTTCGCATTTTTGCAGTAGACATTAATTTATTTCTCAAGTTTCGGAGTTCAAATCCGTCTAAAAAACCGTCAATCACCCTCATCTAC
>JBAXXH010000220.1:0-5260 GCA_037127995.1 Methylococcaceae bacterium
TTTTCTTTGAACAGCTTCAAGTCATTCAGATCAACATCTCCGTCTTCATCCAAATCGGTTTTTATGTTTTGATGTTTTCCGAAATCTTGTTTGAATATTTTTAAATCAGCCAGATTGGCCACTTGATCACCGATATTGTTTGCCCAATGTGCGTCGCAAGCATTGCCAATACCGTCGCCATCATCGTCTCTCTGTCCAGTTGCACCGCCATGGTTTGACTTGTTGATACAATTATCGTTGCCATCATCAATACCGTCGCCGTCCGAATCGAAGTTAACCGCAACCATTTGTGCCCCTTTAGGCTCGCCAAAGGCGGCTGGTAAAGGGTTGCCACGGGCATCAACATCCTTGCCCAATTGTGGGTTAGCCTCGCCTTCAGCAGTTAGAGTACCGGTATATTCAAAGTACTCGTAGCGGCGAGTAACGGCTTTTTTTCCTGCCTTCAACTGGCCTCCGTTTTGTTGCAGTGCCTTGATCTTGCCACCACCCCCTTTCTTGCCACCGCCAGATGGAAAAAGCGGATTTCGTTTTTGCATAACTTCCCACTCAACTTCCGTTTCAATCACATTGACCGGGTCGTTTACGGGGTTATGGTTGTCGTTAAACAACAAGTGGTTAAGTTCGACATGTTGTTCGGTTTCAGTCTTGATAAGCTTCATCCATAGAGGAGGGCCGAAGATACTGGCAGGCTCTACTTCAGGGGCTTCAATTTGCACGTCCACTACAGGGGGGGCCGGATTCTGTCCAGGCAGTGGCAGCACAGGCTGTGGAACATTCCAAACCGGTGCCGGCAGGTTAACGACCACGGGCAGCCCTGTTCCTGGATTGGTGACTGGCACCAATACGCCCGGTTGAACCGGATCTGCTACCAGCCAACGATAGATCGTTGCACTGGGACTGCCTATTACACCCAACCCGAAGTGTTCGCAGCCACTCGTTTCATAGTTTCCTATCGGCCCGCCTAAATAGCACGCGTGGCCACCCGTGTTACTGACTCCTGATGCGTGTAGCGTGGTTTTAGTAAATGTGCCTAAAATGGAATCATAGGGACTTTCATAGCGAATTTTGGTGATCGGTTGACCCGCACTGTCCAGGCCACCGTCCACAATTTGGGGGTTACCATAATGCGCCTGGTAAGGACTGCCAAAGCTATAACCTACTTGAGATTTGGAAATACCATGCAGTTCAATTTCGAAACCATGCACTTCGATCTCGGGAAGATTGTCGTTGTAGACATCGAAATTACTCAGCGAACCATAGAGTGGAGATGTGGCGTTAACAACCGCATATACGGGTGAAATTACCGTGCAGACAGCAAGGGACAGCAAGCCTATCGGCAAATTTAAGCGCAGTTGTTTGGACATTTTACTCATAGTAAGGTACCTCTTTTTTATAATAGATTGATATTTTTAGCCTGGCTATATCGCAATTAAATCAAACCCAGCGAGATTTTTTGAAGGCTATTCCCATAACTCCCATCACGCTTGCAAACAGCCAGAATGCTGCAGGTAGCGGCACGGGGGCTGCCATAACCGTTATGGCACCAAGACTGAAGGTGATGGGGACATTATCACCGCTGAAAGTGAAACCACCATTGAACGTATCCTCAGTCAAGCTCAGCTTGCTTGTTCCTGAAGCAAGCGCTGTAAAGCTCACGGAACCGATCGTAAAACTGCCACTGGCACCGGCAAATTTTCCGAAACCCAAGCCGGAAACACTTCGAGTTGCAGGGTCAATGGTTCCGTTATTGGAAAATGCAGCATCCCAAAAAGGGCTGCTATAACTGGCTGAATTGATTTGTAAAACGGAGGAGTTCCCAACTGTGATAGCCAAGCCCCCACCCAATATTTCAGGAAAGTCAGTAGCCAGGATATCGAGGGTAAATGTGGAACCCGGCGTAACGATCGCTGGAACCTGGCTAAATTGCACCATAGCCGCTTCAGCGCCGGAGATAGCCCCCAACATCATTCCTGTGAGGGTTAGGATTTGAAGAAACTTGGTCGAACGAAAAATTAACATAACAAATACCTATAAGAAATTTAATTAAAAAGTAATATTGAGCGTAATTAGCCGCCTGAGGCGCTATCCAGGAATAAAAATACCGGAAAGTCGGGCCTATTCTTTGTAGGAAATCGCCTG
Organism: Methylococcaceae bacterium; assembly: GCA_037127995.1. GTDB lineage: Bacteria > Pseudomonadota > Gammaproteobacteria > Methylococcales > Methylomonadaceae > Methylobacter_C. The sequence continues at coordinate 2,140 of JBAXXH010000220.1, forward strand.
CTGTTCATCATAAGTTATCGTCGCTTTATGACCGTGGCTTCAAAGCGAGTTTAGTTTTTTAGGCTACCCACTTTAGACGTGACAAGCAGCAAGGCTTAACTTTAAATTGTCCCGCCTTAAGTGGGTAGCCTAAAATTCGGCACCTTAGGTAACTCGCAATAAATAACCCCCACCCTATCGTTCCCACGCTCCAGTGTGAGAATGCCGCAAGTGACGCTCCCGCGTCACGCAACGCTGGAGCGTTGCTGAATGAATTCCCACGCCGGAGCGTGGGAACCAGGCTGATTATGGGGGTTATTTTCTTCGTACTGCTTTACCTTAATTGTTAAGCTGCCTTTTGACGTCTGCCGAAAACCCCAAATCCGGCTAAAGCTGAACCAAACAGCCAAACAGCGGCTGGAACCGGAACAGCCGCGACTGTCCCGAAAAGGCCGTTCGCCTCTCCATTCGGACCTGCCGAGAAGTAAATGGATTGGGTGCTGCCTGCACCGCCACCGTTTCCAACGGTCAACGCCCAAAGTCCATCAATTGAAAGCGGCGTACCGTCGGTTCCTGTTAATTGGCCGTCAAAATGGTGCGTTGTTAGATTAAATGCGTTGATGGTTCCATCGCCAAAATTACCTACCAACAAGTCTCCGGCAAATTGTCCGAATGAGTTAGGGGCAATAGCCAAGCCCCAAGGCGCATTGAGAGTGTCCCCGCTAGCGATACGACTCAGCAAGTCTCCCTGAGTACTAAAAACGTCTACAAAACCAAGGTGAGCGCCATCCTTTTCGTCACCTGAGTCTGGAGTTTGCAATGCATAAGTCACATAGAGCTTGTCGCCAAGATTCTGGATATTAAACGGTGCATAGCCGACTGGAAGAGTGGAATCTTTAAAATTGCCGCTCAGACTGGGTGCTCCAGAAGCCCCATTTATGACATCAATGGCACCGGATTTGAAGTTGGCGGCATAGATATAGCTGTTACCGCTGATCGTCGCTTCCGCTACCCCCTTGTAAATGTTTGCCGAAGACCCTGCGACAAGCGTTTCAGCCTTGGTGCCCAAAGCGCCCTTCCAACCTGAAACCGTACCGTCTTCACTTACAAAAATAAACCTGTCACCCTTGAAGGCAGCTGAATTGCCGTTAAAAACCTGACCGGTAACGCTTCCATTACCCGGAATAGACACAGTCAAGCCTAATTTTGATGTGGCGTTGGTTAAGGGATTGACATTGTATAAAGTCGAAACCCCCGTTCCATTATCAGAAACCCAAAATGGACTCGTTGGACCATAAGAAATTCCCCAGACGTTTTTTAAAGCGCCATCCGGGATTTTAGCGTGGTTAACCGTCTGATCATCGGTAACCAAATTTAGTTGACTGAATGAGGTTGCCGCTGCAGATTGAGGAACGAATGCCAGTGCCGAAAAAATGACCATCGCACTCGTGATGACAGATCCATGATGTAATGATTTATTTAAAGTTTTCATACAAACAATCTCCAATAAAATTCAAATTGAGGTTTAGCCCATTGGGCCGGTTTTTTTTTTTTACTAATACTACCCGGATTAAATTTGAAGCAGCCGAACTCATGATTTTAAGAATAAACCTTTCGTGATTTATCACTGCTTTTTACAGCGCATCGATTCCTTGCCATTCCCAAAAAACCCATACCAAACAGGAATCCTAGATAGGCACTTGGCAATGGGACTTGGGAGATATTGATATCGAATCCATAAGGAGACAACCCAAGGTCAAAATCTTGAATCCAAAAGGCATAATTTCCAGAACCTAACGGTGCAGTAAAGCCTTTGGATCCAAACGAAGGAACACTCATCCGGCTCAGAATGTCGGTGCCGATATCGCCATCGCTATAATGCCACCAGCCTAGTAAACCGGCCGCAGAGGCGGGATTTTTTGCGACGGTGACCTGGTTCCCTGCCTGAAGCCCTATAAACGAAAACTCGCCACCGGCTGCCGTTCCAGGTTGTACTTTAATAGAAGTCAGCTCGAAGTGGACTGGCACCGTTATCCTGAAATAATCACGATCAAGGTTACCGGTGTTGCCCAAGATCCGGTTTGATCCTGCAGCTACTGAAATAAATGTTGGGGTCAGTCCCGAGTTGGACAAATCGCCAAAAACTGACTCATTGTAAACAACCGAACCAAAGCATGGGCTAACCGCTGTTGAAATGAGTGCAAGTATAAAGATGCTATCTGGTATACGCATTTGATTCTCCAAAAGAAATTAGCATCGGGGCGCTTTTTTTAGAAATGGCACGCGTCCAAATGACCTGATTTGAAAGAGTATTGACTTTTAAAAACGGGTAAAACAGCCATCTCTCTCTTTTGTTAATTCCAACTGCCTGCTTTAAAGTTCAACAGGTTAAAAAATATTTTTTTGCGTTGCAAAATCACCAATTTTAAAAAAATTATTAGTGGGATTGAACCTTTGCTTGATAACTTTGAATTAACGTATAGACGAAGAAATATCTTCGTCTAAAGTCCGAATCAAGGGGATTTTTACAAAATCATATTTAAGGGGAATCATTCCATGTGTAGTCAATTTGTAATGAATCAAAAAGCCAATACTGCCCCCTGCATGGGTCTTTAATTTATGGAAACGTTGAAAGCCCTTTTAGGCGGACTGATTTAAACTCCAGTAATAGCAAGATTGTTAATTTTGTCCATAATGACTGCCAAAGCAAACTATTGCGGGTAGTTGATTTCTTCACGAATGTAACTCTTTTCCAGTTCCAAGATGAGGCTAACCCAAATGAACCCACTGTTAACCAATCAGATTCCATACCAAGAAACAAATTCATCCATAATCCAAAAGTTAACCACACCCCCTTTTAACAAATGGATAACGGCTCTGGCTCTTGGCATAATGTCTTCAGCTACTGTCAATGCAGACTCAATTCCAACGACTATGCTGGATCCAAACCTTCAGGTCACCACATTTCTTAACGCAGGCCTATCCCAGCCAATGGGTATAGTTTTCCTGGCTGGCAACGATTTTCTGGTGCTTGAAAAAGCGTCCGGACAGGTCAAGCGAGTTATAAACGGAGTAATCCAGCCGACCCCTGTACTCGATTTGGCTGTTAATTCCGCTTCCGAGCGCGGCCTGTTGAGCATGG
>JBAXXH010000221.1:0-5257 GCA_037127995.1 Methylococcaceae bacterium
AAGTGCCGATTGGTGAACGTATTTACGATCATAAACAAATTGATCAAGTCAGTTTGGCCGCATCCGGTTCCCGACCGATTGCGGCATTTCCACCTTCCCTGGCAGTCGAGACGGAGAATTCTCAACATGGCAAATAAAATTAGAGTCGCAACCACGTCGCTGGCGGGTTGTTTTGGTTGCCACATGTCCTTTCTTGATATTGATGAGCGCATGTTGCAGCTGGTGGAACACGTTGAATTTGACCGTTCACCTATTACCGATATAGAACACTGCACAAACTGCGACATCGGCTTGATTGAAGGGGGCGTGTGTAATTCAGAAAACGTGCATGTATTGCGTGAGTTTAGAAAAAACTGCAAAATTCTGGTGGCGGTGGGTGCGTGCGCCATTAACGGCGGTTTGCCGGCGATGCGTAATTTCATCCCTCTGGAAGAATGCCTGAATGAAGCGTATTTGGACGGCATTGGTGTTGAGAATCCGCAAATACCCAGCGATCCGGAACTGCCTTTATTGTTGGATAAAGTGCGTCCGATTCATGAAGTCGTTAAAATTGATTATTTTTTACCCGGCTGCCCACCTTCGGCAGATGTATTCTGGAAGTTTTTGACCGATTTGCTTGAAGGGCGCGAACCTTCATTGCCTTATGAGTTGGTGCATTATGATTAAAATTACAAAGCAGTAAGAAAAGCGCATAGCCACTTTATTATGAGCTTTTGAATTGAAGGGGAAATATGAAAACAAAAGAACTGATTGCTGAAGCTGTTTCCTTGCCTGTGGAAGAACGGGCTTTGCTTGTGGACTCTTTGCTTAGAAGTTTAAACACACCTGAACCCGCTATTGATAAGAAATGGATCGCAGTTGCGCAAGAACGCCTTCAACAATTAAGAGCGGGCGAGGTAACAGCACAACCCGCTAATGAGGTGTTTAAAAAAATAGCGGCCAGATTCCAGCAATGAATGTTTTGTTTCATCCTGATGCGGAGCTGGAATTAAATGCAGCCATTGATTATTACGAAGCAATAGAAAATGGATTGGGTTATGATTTTTCGCTGGAGATTATCTCTGCTATCGGCAGGGTTATTGATTTTCCAGAAGCATGGTTGGTCATTGAAGGCGACATTAGAAGAGCGTTGGTAAAAAGATTTCCGTACGGTATTTTATATGCTGAAGATCAAGGTCTCATCTATATCATTGCTGTTATGCACCTTCACCGCGCCCCCGAATATTGGAAGCATAGGATTTAGTTTTTTGAGTAGTTTCAAACGATTAGGCCAGGCTGGAGCTTTGAGGAAATAGCGCAATTCGGCGTTGTTAAGCCACTAACTAATTATTGCATAGCTCTCCAAAGAAATAGTGAAAACGATATATCAGTGAAATTTGACCAAACAGAATATGGCAGAATTAATCTTGGAATCAGTAATCCAGTGCCCTGAATGTGGCTTTAAAAAACAAGAGCTCATGCCAACGGATGCTTGCCTGTATTTTTATCAATGCACTCATTGTCAGGTATTATTAAAACCTAAGCCGGGTGATTGTTGTGTTTTTTGTTCTTATGGAACCGTCCGGTGTCCTCCGATACAAGCCGGGCAGTCTTGTTGTTCCAACCAACTTTAGAGAATTATTATGTACCAACATTTAGAAACAGCCAAAAATACAGAAAATTTGAAGCGCATTGTTGTTGACCCTGTCTCTCGGGTCGAAGGACACGGCAAGGTCACTTTATTACTGGATGCTGACAACAAAGTCCAGCAAGCCCGATTGCATATTGTGGAGTTTAGGGGCTTTGAGCGCTTTATACAAGGCCGGCCTTATTGGGAGTTGCCGGTTTTGGTTCAGCGTTTATGCGGTATTTGTCCCGTAAGTCATCATTTAGCTGCCGCCAAGGCTATCGACCAATTGGTCGGTATTGATCCGGAAAATCTTCCGGTATCCGCTGATAAACTGAGACGCTTGCTGCATTTTGGACAAGTGTTTCAATCCCACGCCCTGCATTTCTTTCATTTATCCAGCCCGGATTTATTGTTTGGTTTTGAAAGCGATATTAGCAAACGTTCTATTGTTGCCGTGCTGGGTGCCTATCCCGACTTGGGTGTACAAGGCGTAAAGATGCGTAAATACGGACAGGAAGTAATACGCATGGTATCCGGCAAACGGGTTCACGGCACTTGTGCAATTCCTGGCGGTATGAATAAATCATTAAGCAAAGCCGAGCGTGATTACTTGCTGGAAGATATCGATCAAATGATCGAATGGTCGGCCGCTTCCGTTGCGCTGATTAAAAAAGTGCATTGCTCCAATCTGCCTTATTACGATGACTTTGCCACCATACGCTCCAATTATCTGGGCTTAATCAAGCTCGACGGTGCCTTGGAGCTTTATCATGGCGGCATTCGCGCGAAAAATGCCAACGGCGAAACGATTATAGATCATGTCGATTATTGTAAATATAATGACTATATCCATGAAGAAGTGCGCTCTTGGACTTACATGAAATTTCCTTATCTGTTATCCATGGGCCAGGAAAACGGTTGGTATCGTGTGGGGCCGCTGGCTCGCGTCAATAACTGTGATTTTATTAATACACCATTAGCAGAAGCTGCGCGGGTTGAGTTTAAAGCTCATAGTAATGAAGCAATGGTTCATAGTACCTTAGCGTTTCATTGGGCACGCTTGATTGAAACCCTGCATTGCGCTGAAAGCATTAAAACACTACTCCATGATCCAGACATCATGGGCCATGATTTAGTGGCGCAAGGTGAAAAACGTTTTGAAGGTGTGGGCGTTATTGAAGCACCTCGCGGAACGCTGTTTCATCATTATCAAGTCGATGAAAATGACATTGTCACTAAAGCCAATTTAATCGTTTCAACCACCAGCAACAACATGGCGATGAATGAATCTGTTCGGCAAGTGGCGGCTGAATATTTGTCAGGACAGGAATTGACCGAGCCGCTATTAAATAATCTGGAAGTGGCCATTCGTGCTTATGATCCCTGTTTGTCTTGTGCAACCCACGCGATGGGAAAAATGCCGTTGCAGTTAGAATTAATTGATGCCGAAGGCAAGCTAATCGATAAACTGGTTAAACACAGTAATGGTGAAATTGAACGGGCCGACCATGATTAAACCGGTTCTGTTGTTTGGCTATGGTAATCTTAGTCGTGGCGATGATGCACTGGGGCCGTTATTGCTGGAATACGTTGAAAGCCACTGTAACCAGCAAGCTATTGAAATAATAAGTGACTTTCAGTTGCAAATTGAACACGCGCTGGATTTGGAAAACCGATCCTTGGTATTGTTTGTTGATGCCTCTGTTTCCTGTGCGAATGCGTTTGGCTTTACCCAAATTGAACCTGCCAAGGACAAAAGTTACACCACGCACACGATGAGTCCTGCGGCAGTTTTGGATGTCTATCAATCGATAAAAAAACAAACGCCGCCACCGTGTTTTCTATTGAGCATCAAAGCCGAAAAACTTGAGTTGGGTGAAGGTTTAAGTGCGCCGGCAAAAAACCATCTGGATCAGGCCTGTCAGTTTGCGGGACAATTATTAAATAATCCTGACCTTAACATTTGGCTGCAACAAGTAAATGCACTGGAACTTGTTGAAGTGTGACGGGGGGTGCAAATCACGATTGGCATCGGAGGGCATCTTGCTTCTTCTCCCTCCGGGAGAGGGCTGGGGTGAGGGTATATAAATGGTCATGTTATTTCATGCACTTTCCGTACTGATGAAACCCTTGGCCAAACTTTTAATATTTTTGTATATTTACCCGTTATTAATGGTAAGTTAAGCAAAACGAACACTAGAGACTCAACAATGAAAGCATATAAAACCTTGTGGATACTGACGCTCATGGTGGTTACCAGTAATGTCTGGGCTTATGGCAGTAGCAGTAGTAAAAAAGCCTGTGACAAACCCAGATTTAGTGATTTTAGCCCCGTCAATAACGCCCAGGTCGGAGCAAAGTCGGCTTTTTCTTTTATTGCATCGGCTAATACTAACCCGGACAGCATTATCGTTACGGTAAAAAATCAGCCGGTAGAGGTCACTATTACGCCTAAAAACGAGAGTTTCCTGGTGGCAGGTACCTTGCCGGACACGTTAAAAGGCGACTTTGCCAGAATTAATATTGCCGCCGATGGCCCCAATCAATGTAAAGGCAGTGACGGCTGGCTGGTAAAAATAATTGAATGATATCAATAAAACAGGTTGTAAAAGCACTGGCGAATCCCAAAATCATTCACAACCCTGATATTGGGATTCAACATTTATTACAACTTGGGAACGTGCATGAAATAACTTGACCATTTATATCCCCTTACCCCAGCCCTATCCAGAAGAGAGAGGGAGCAAGCAAGATGCCTAAGTTATTTCATGCGCATTGCTTATTAACAGACAACGACATTAATATGACTATAAAAAAAATACAACCTGATAAAGACAAACTCAATCAAATTGTTACCGATGCCCGACGTAATCAGGAGATCAGGGAGCAATCTTATCGTGGTCAGGCACTCAAACTTTATCCGTGGATATGTGGTCGTTGTACCCGTGAATTTACCCATACCAATCTGACTGAATTAACCGTTCATCATAAAAATCACAACCACGATGACAATCCTTCCGATGGCAGTAATTGGGAATTATTATGTCTTTATTGTCACGATAATGAACATTCACGCTATGAAGAAACCCGCTTTGGCAGCCTGCAGGCAAATAAATCCGGCGTATCTGCTTCCACTCATAATCCGTTTGCAGATTTAAAAAATCTTTTGGTCAAGAAATAGGGGCAGGGGTCAAAAATGACAGTAGAAAATATTTTTGACCTTTGGCCTTGAACCTTGAACCTTTGACCTCAAACCTGATTACAATGAATCGATACCCAGATTAGCCAACGCATCGGCTTTATCATTGCCTATATCGCCGGAATGGCCTTTTACCCACTTCCATTCGATGGTGTGTTTAGATATGGCAGCATCCAATCTGCGCCACAAGTCTTCATTTTTAACCGGCGATTTAGACGCTGTTTTCCAGCCTCTTTTTTTCCAGTTAGGCATCCAATCAGTGATACCTTTAAGCACATAAACTGAGTCGCTGTTAAGCTGTACCGAACAAGGTCTTGTTAATAATTCCAATGCTTGTATAGCGGCCATCAGCTCCATACGATTGTTGGTTGTCAGCTTTTCTGCGCCATAAAGTTCCTTTATTTTACCTTTATAGTTAAGCAAAGCACCCCATCCACCGGGCCCCGGAT
>JBAXXH010000222.1:0-5222 GCA_037127995.1 Methylococcaceae bacterium
TAAAATATGACAAAAAAACTTTATATTCAAACCAACGGTTGCCAAATGAACGAGTATGATTCCGATAAAATGCGGGATGTACTGCAAGCGTCACATGGATTTGAATTGATTGACGATCCAAAACTGGCCGATGTATTACTGCTTAATACCTGTTCAATACGCGAAAAAGCACAGGAAAAGGTTTTTTCAGCCTTGGGTAAATGGCGCAAGATTAAAGACAAGAGACCCGATGTCATCATTGGTGTCGGTGGTTGCGTAGCCAGTCAAGAGGGTTCTGCCATTCAAAAACGCGCCCCCTTTGTGGACATGGTTTTTGGTCCGCAAACCCTGCATCGTCTGCCGCAACTTCTGGATCAAGTCCACAGCAAACATAAACCCGTTATCGATATTTCCTTTCCTGAAATAGAAAAATTTGATGCCATGCCGGAACCGAGGGCAGAAGGTTCAAAAGCCTTTGTTTCGGTGATGGAAGGCTGTAGTAAATATTGTTCTTTTTGCGTAGTACCGTATACCCGTGGCGAAGAAATCAGTCGCCCGTTAAAAGCTGTGCTTGCCGAAATCACCACATTAGCCAAACAAGGGGTACGGGAAATCAATTTATTGGGGCAAAATGTCAATGCCTATCGCGGTGAAATGGAAGATGGTGATAGTGCAGATTTTGCCCTATTGTTGCATTATGTCGCGGCGATAGACGGGATTGACCGTCTGCGCTTTACCACGTCGCATCCACTTGAATTTACTGATAGTTTGATTGAAGCCTTTGCCGAACTGCCACAATTGGTTGATCATCTGCATTTGCCGGTGCAAAGCGGCAGTGATCATATCTTAAAAATGATGAAGCGCGGCCATACCAGCGCCGATTACAAGGAAACCATCCGCAAATTGCGTTTAGTCCGCCCCAATATTAGCTTGTCTTCAGATTTTATTATTGGTTTTCCCGGTGAAACCGACGCCGAATTTGAAGAAACCTTGGCGTTCATTGAGGACATTGGTTTCGATTTATCTTTTAGCTTTGTTTATAGTCAGCGCCCGGGCACACCCGCCGCTGACTTGCCTGATGATGTGCCTGCAGAAGTAAAAAAACACCGTCTGGAGCGTTTTCAAAACCGGATTAATGAAATGGCTATCGCTATTTCCAATAACATGATTGGCAGCGTGCAAACGGTTTTAGTCGAAGGCCAATCCAAGAAAAATCCTCTACAAATGCAGGGAAGAACCGAAAATAACCGGGTAGTCAATTTTATTGGCCATCCCAGATTAGCCGGACAATTTGTCGATGTGCTGATTGCTGAAGCCTTACCCAATTCTTTACGGGGCCGACTTGTTGAGGCTTCTCTGGATAAAATCATCAACCCACTCTGATCTATCATCATGACTTCTCGGGAAATTTCTTTGCTCCCTGCCGATAATGGCAGGTTATCCAATTTTTGTGGTCAGTTAGATACGCATTTAAGACAGATAGAAAAACGCCTTCAGGTTGAAATAGCCAATCGCGGTAACCAGTTTAAAGTGACCGGCTTAGATGATTCGGTTAAAGCCGCTTGTGCAGTGATGCAAAAATTATTTGCCAGCACTGAAAAAGAGCAATTAACTGCCGAACTGATTCATTTGGCCATGCAGGATGCCTCTATTGATGGCATTTTAGAAACTTCGGGCGAGGTAACTGAACCAGAAGTCGCTATCAAAACAAAAATTGGCCTGATTAAAGGCCGGGGCGCTAATCAACAAGCCTACTTAAGAAAAATTGTCTCTCATGATATTAATTTCGGTGTAGGGCCTGCCGGAACCGGAAAAACTTATCTGGCGGTTGCCTGTGCCATTGAAGCCCTGCAAAATGAACAAGTCAGAAAAATAATTCTGGTACGGCCTGCGGTAGAAGCCGGTGAAAAACTGGGCTTTTTACCCGGCGACATGGCGCAAAAAGTCGACCCGTATTTACGGCCTTTGTATGATGCCTTATACGAAATGCTGGGCTTTGACCGGGTTGAAAAAATGATTGATAAAGGCATTATCGAAGTGGCACCACTGGCTTTTATGCGTGGACGCACGTTGAATGACGCTTTTATTATCCTGGATGAGGCACAAAACACCACGACCGAACAGATTAAAATGTTTCTGACTCGGGTGGGTTTTGGGTCGACTGCGGTTGTGACAGGGGATGTTACGCAAACCGATCTGCCCTCAGAAAAAATGTCCGGCTTGCGCCATGTGCTTGAAGTACTTAAAGATATTGAAGGTATCAGCTTTACTTTTTTTGGCGTGCGCGATGTCGTCAGGCATCCTTTGGTGCAACGGATTGTTTCCGCTTATGAAGCATTCGAGCAAAAAACCAAAACCAACCCATGAATCTAATCGAAATCCAAACCATTTTTGACTCAAATGGGCAACCTGACCAGGAACACATTCAACAATGGGTTGATGCGGCACTGGATGGTTTCAATCAAGACACCGAAATCGTTGTTCGCATTGTCGATGAGCAGGAAAGTGCCGAACTCAATGAACAGTACCGCCATAAATCAGGCCCGACCAATATCTTGAGTTTTCCCGTTGAAGTACCTGAAGGCATTGAGCTGAACTTACTCGGCGATTTGGTCGTCTGCGCCCCGGTTCTGGAAAAAGAGGCGCTGGAACAACATAAAACGTTAAGCGATCATTGGGCGCATATTATTGTGCATGGCGTCTTACATTTGTTGGGCTACGATCATCTCGACGATGAGGAAGCCGAACTGATGGAAAATAAAGAAATAGTCATTTTGCAGCAGTTAACTATAAAAAATCCCTATATACAGGACAATCAAGAATGAGCGACGAACAACCTCCCAGTAGGAACCTCCCCAGAAAGCGTTGGGTGGAAAGAATCAGTCAATTATTTTCCGGGGAGCCACAAGATTTGGATGATCTTCTTGAAGTACTACGAGAAGCGAGGAAAAACCGGTTATTGGATACCGATGCCTTATCCATGATTGAAGGTGTGTTACAAGTGTCGCAAATGCGGGTCAGGGATATTATGATTCCGCGCATTCAAATGGTCGTGGTTCCGAAAGAAGCCGAACTGGAAACTATCTATCCATTGGTCATTGAGTTTTGTCATTCCCGTTATCCTGTAATTGACGGCGATCGCAGTAAAGTGGTTGGCGTTTTGTTGGCCAAAGATTTACTGGCGCGGGTATTACAAAACAAGACCATGACGGTTCAGGACATCATGCGCCCCGCCTGCGTCGTCCCTGAAAGCAAGCGTTTAAATGTATTGCTTAAGGAATTGCGAACCAATGGCAACCACATGGCCATTGTGGTCGATGAATACGGACAGGCTGCAGGTCTTGTCACCATTGAGGATGTCTTGGAAGAAATCGTCGGTGAAATTGAAGACGAGCACGATGATCATGAAGATGAAGGCTATATCTTTCAGCGCAGTCCTAATGAGTTCATGATAAAAGCGCTTATTCCTATTGAAGAATTTGATGACTATTTTTCCACTCATTTAGCGACTGATGAATACGATACCATCGGCGGCTTTATTGTCAGTCATCTTGAACACATGCCTAAAAAAGGCGAAAGTCTTATTGTCGATAACATGCGCTTTGAAGTAATTAGAGCGGATAACCGACGCGTACATTTGATAAAACTCAAAATAACCCGGTAAAAAAGCAATTATGAATAATAAAACAGTTTTAGTAACAGGCGGTGCCGGTTATATCGGTAGCCATGCTTGCATTGAATTACTGCAAGCTGGTTTCAAGGTTGTTGTGGTTGATAATTTATCAAACAGCAAACCCGAATCATTGACTCGAGTGCAACAAATTACCGGAAAATCACTGTCTTTTTATCAGGCCGATATTCGTGACAAACAAGCGTTAACTGAAATTTTTGCCAAAGAATCACCCGCCACGGTGATTCATTTTGCGGGTTTAAAGGCCGTTGGCGAATCCTGTGCGCAACCGCAACTGTACTATCATAATAACGTCTACGGAACGCTGGTGCTCACCGAAGTTATGAGTCATGCGAACGTAAAGCAATTGGTTTTCAGTTCGTCCGCTACTGTTTATGGTGAATCTTCCTGTCCGCAATACACTGAAGATTTTTCACTGGGGGCGATCAATCCTTATGGCCGATCAAAAGCCATGATTGAGGATATTTTACGGGATTTGTCGGCGGCAGATAAAATCAGCCCAACGGAATCTCCCTGGAAAATTGCCTTGCTACGGTATTTTAATCCGATAGGCGCACATGAAAGCGGACTGATTGGCGAAGATCCGAATGGAATCCCCAATAACCTGATGCCTTATGTTGCCCAGGTTGCCATTGGAAAATTAACGCAATTATCGGTATTTGGCGATGATTATCCAACCCGGGATGGAACCGGCATCAGAGATTATATTCATGTGGTTGATTTGGTAAAAGGCCATATTAATGCAATAGCGGCATTGAACAGCGAAAAATTCGCAGCGGGTGGTTGCAAGGCTTATAATCTGGGCGCAGGTAGAGGCTATAGTGTCCTTGAAATAATAAATGCTTTCGAAAAAGTAACCGGCAAAACCATTAATTATAAAATTTCTCCGCGTCGGGCAGGCGATCTTGCTGAATGTTTTGCCAATCCTGACTTGGCGTTAAAAGAACTTAACTGGAAAGTGGAAAAAACCCTGGATGATATGGTAGCCGATACCTGGAACTGGCAGACTAAAAACCCTCAGGGCTATATTTAGGGTTTAGGCAAGGCAACGAAATGACAGTCCGGTTATTTTTAAAGCGCTATAGCAAAGACCAGGTTTATCTAAAATTTAGATAAATGGGTGGCCATAATTCGCTATTAGCGTTTATGACCCCGTGTTGCTTTGCAGCCGTATTCTAGCTAACATATAATTGATATTGCTTATTCACTGGAACCATCATTATGGCACTTGCTCAAGAAGATCTACTACAAATCCAGCAACTTATAGAACAAAGCATGTCAACGCGCCCGGAAGCTGCTTTTGCCAATGTGCGTTATGAGTTGGATATCCGTGAACGTATTGTCCGTGTCGAAGAAGAACTCAAGCACCAGCGCGAGTTAATGCTACAAAGCTTTGAGATTAGCAACAAACGTTTTGAAGAAATGCGCATCGATATGAACAAACGCTTTGAAGAAATGCGTATCGATATGAATAAACGCTTTGAACAAGTCGACAAGCGCTTTGAACAAGTCGACAAGCGCTTTGAACAAGTCGACAAGCGCTTTGAACAAG
>JBAXXH010000223.1:0-5205 GCA_037127995.1 Methylococcaceae bacterium
TACTTGAATTTTCCCAGCCATCCAGTTCATTGCGCCGTTCTTTGTAGTGACTTGCGCGACCCGATGCAAAATAATCCGTTAACTGTTTTAAGCCGGCTGTTTCCCCGCCATGGAAAACGATTGCCTGCTTGGATTCAGACGTCAATCTTAAATAGTCCGGAAAACGCCTTACCCAGTCTGTTTGCAGAACCGGACTGGATGGCAGAAAATCAACAGGTGGCAGCGGCTGGTCGACCGGCAATTGCTCAACGACGTTTTTAAACTGCGTAAACGTGTTGGGTAATTTTGCCAGCGGAAAAGACACTTGCTCCAGGCCATACAAACCAAGGGTATCTGTTTCGATAAATTGGACTAAGGGCAATTTTTTTCGCAGGGCTAACCCCTGTTGATTTTCGTAGTAACCCGTTTGGCGGCTGCGATAAATCAACGAGACTTTATGCGCACTCGCCAGATTGCTGATAGCGTTGACGGGCGCTTCATAACAAACCACAAGATGCTGACCCAGTTGATGCAATTGCTTATCCAGATCGAGCAGCGATTCTTTTAAAAAGTGCCAACGATTGGCTGACATCGTTACCAAACCATAGCGATTCGGCAACAGCCATTCCGGGTCGAGACAATAAATACAGAGCAGCTCATCAACTTCAGACGCAGCCTTTAACAGATTGGCATTATCGTGAAGCCGCAAGTCATTACCAAACCAGTAAAGGCCAACGTTACGCATAATCATTAAATCCTTTCACAAAGCACTAACCTAATTGTTGTTTAGCATTAAGTTTACCCGCTCAGGGTAAAAGTCAACTGGTAATTAGGGGAAGGGCTCGACTGAATTTTCTCAACGTCCGAATTTGCATGTTATTTTGTCACGGCTAAAAAGATGGAAAATTGAATTCAGCCATTTCAAAATATACGGCGTTCGAAGAACGACATAACTAAACGATATGTTGTCCCCAACTAAAATGCATCAATTTTACTGCCTTAGGGATTGGTCTTTACCGCGTTGTAATAAGTAACGTCTCATTTATTTACTTTGTGTTCCAATCACAACCCGTCTCGGTAGAGGCGTCTATGTCTTCTTCGAACTGAAATATCTTCCCGTCCTTTTTTCGGATGTACCGGAATTTGCTTATCAGCGCACCTTGGCTTACAACGACATACATACCCCCCGTTCCGTCGGCGGTGGTTTCTTGCCATTGGGATTCAAACTCCGATGATCCACCGGGCGCTCTCTTTAGTTCTTTCTCCTTTAGTCGTTTTACTGGAATAGCCCCGCTGCCATTTTGGTAGCTTACGTAGCCAAAATCAGCCTTGTCAGTTTGGAAAACAAACTGAAGCCTAAGAGGACTTTTTAAGTCAATTGACTTAAAACATCTGAAATCGTTTTCATCCGCCACGACGGAACTGTATATGAGGACACCGACCAAAACGCTAAACAGTTTATTCATGGGTACTCCAGGCGAGTTGAGAGTTTTAATACCATACTAACCGAGCGCGGCTCGAAAAGCTGAAAACAATACCGCATTATAAGCTCGCTTCGGTTGAACGCAATAATAGACATTTAATCCATGAAAGACTCTTGTTTGTCGTGCTTATCGTAACAACTCAAGCCAGCTATGATACGTTATTATTCATGCCAGCTTGTTATGATACGGAGAGTAACGCAATGGCACGAGCGGGCATGAGTAACGAGCAAGTAGCAAAAGCAGCCGATGAACCGGTTGGCGAGGAAAAACATCGACGACTTTTAATCTTTACTGTTTCTAAAGCCGCTCAAACCCGCTTCTGGGTATTGGCCAACAATACATTCAAGGCAAAAGCCACGACAAAAATGCCTATCGGTATCGATTGCGGCGGCACCGGGAACGGCAGCGTTAAGCCCATAAACAACAGATACACAGCGCCCAGAATGACGTAAAGACTGTAACGATGCGCCAGGGGACTGGGGTAATCAAAATTGGTCTGGCTGACTTTTCGCCGAATCAGTCCGTCGAGCGCAAAGGGTATCAGGGTGACTGCCAAAAAGGGCAACCACACCCACGCCATAATCAACCGTTTGATCATTTGATACAGCGTATCCATAAGCACATCCAGTCGGCTTTGGATAAAGGGAAACAAATCATGGCGGCCGACCTCTTCGAAACCTTTGGATAGCTGCCGCTCACGTTCGGTCGGAATGAAGTAGCGGTAAATACTCTCCCGGATGCCGGTTTTTACGAATAACCGATCAAACCATTGTTGGCTGGTTTGGCGGATTTCAGTATCCTTTTCTACGCCAAAATAAGCAATCAACATCTGGTCTTCGGCTGCCTGGATTTCACGTGTCCAGCGATCCGAGACAAAGCTGGCCACCAGAATGATTTCCAATAACCAGATCAACAGGCTGAGCAGTAAATTGCGCTGCACGGTCAAGCCTTGGTCGTCTCGTGTGATGAGCGCAGGATCGGCAGTCGCCCTTTGACGATCCGCCCGCCCGATAATTTGGCGATGTAATGCAGGTCAGGCAGTTGTCCCAATAACTGCGGCGCAAACAAATCACCTTCTTCTTCCATCAGACGTTCACCGACATTGCCGGAAAAAACACCGGGATGAGTGGCGCTGGTGGCGACGCCCTGGGTGCGCATGATGTATTTCAGCCGGGTTTTGGGCAGATTGTCGGTAATGTACTGTTGGGTTTCGCTGTCCATGATGCGCAGGGCAATCAGGTTATTGACGTTGCCGAGCACTTGCCGGGCCTTATCCTGAGAACCCGTGCGGGCCGAAAAGTCGGCAAAGGTCTGGGTGGCAATGAACAGTCGCATTTTAGCGCCGCGACCTTTGTTCAATACCTGGATAAAGGGATCGTTGATCACTTCAGCGGCTTCATCGACAAATACATTCACCGGTCTGTCCGAGACGCCATAGTTATAGCGATCACCGGCAACCGCAGCGAGATCGGCCAGCAGTATTGAACCGATGGCGCTGCCGACCAGTCCATCCGACAGCGAATCCAGACCGATATACGCCACTTGGGCTTTTTCGATGATATGCCCCGTGTTGGTGATGGGGCGATGATCATCGACATCATTGGGATTGGGCGACAGCAAAGGTCCCAAGGGCCCTGATGTCAGCATGTTCATGATCGGAATCAAGGAGGCGACCATCTTGCTGAAATGGGTACGGTCGTGTTCGAACAGGGACAACAAGCCTTCCAGGTCGAGATTGGCGGCTTGTTGTTGCACCACGTCCCGATAAAAGCGCACCAAGCCGGCGGCCTTGGAGTCGATGTCTTTGGCAGTTTTCAAATAGGGTCTGGCATCGCGTCGCCAATCACCCAAAATGGTGTTGTAATAACGTTCCAAGGCCTGGATCACCAAGGTTGACGGTCCACCTTCCAGATAACGCCGCAGCTTGGCTAACGTCGGCCTTTCTTCAATCACCATGAGTCCTTGAATCACGTTATCCAGCGACTTCTGCCCAAAGGCCTTGAAGGGATCCGTGGTGGTCTCGCCCGGTGAAATGGCGGTAATGCGGCTGGCGATTTCCGAAGGCCGGTTGAAATTGTGCAAGGGATCCAGCCGCACACTGTCTTCCGGAAAAGCCGGATGAAAATAGACAAAGCGATCAGGACGCTGTGCCAAGTGACACGCACGTTTGGCCGACGCCATCAAATCCTTGTCGCCTTTGGGGTCGATGATGATCACCGCTTCACCGCGCAGCACGGCTTGGGTCACCAGCACATCAAACGCCCGTGTCTTGCCGGCACCGGTGGTGCCGACAATCAGGGTATGACCGGCGGTATGTTGTAGCGGTTGCCGGACAGCGCTTTCCGAGATTTCCAGCCCATGTATCCAGGCTGAGCCCATGCGTTGATGATTTGTTGGAATCAGCGTGGAGACATCGCGTTTGAGAATTTCATAAGCCAGTTGGGCATGTTTTTGCACCCAATCAAAGCCCCAGCCGAACCATAGCTCCTCCGGATGGCGTTTCACAATCTGTTTGAGCTTATCGGCCTCCAGATACTGAAACCTGAAGTGTCTAAGGCGTCGTTTCCGGTACCAGAGACTCAGCGCAGGCGGCAGTCTCCACAACACCATCACCCCACAAGTAACCGTCAGCCAGTCGAAAGGTTCTCCCGGCAAGCCCGACCCATGACGGGTCAGATAGGCGAGTACGGCACCGCCGAGCCAACCGGCAATTGCGGTGAGTTCAAATATCGGCCGCCAGGGAAACTGATAATCGTAATCGGAATTCATGGGCTTAGCCTGACGTTGATGCCGCCCTCATCAATACGACAATCCGGGTGACTGGCCATTTCACGCAACAAGGCGCTACGCTTGAGCCCTGGATGTTGTGTTAAACACTGGGCTATGTCGGACTCTTCTACGCTATGCCAGACGCTGTCTGCCGTGGCCGTTTCTGCAACCGGTCTGGTTTTTCGCAGATGATTGATCAAGGCGATGACCGCCGGACTGCCAGTTAGCAGGCTGGGGGGGGAGTGTTGGGACAACACTTCCGGTTTGTCTGTAATTGAAGATTGTTGTTGGTCATGGCTTTTATCAGACTTTGCACGCTTGATCGACGGCCGTTTTGTTTTCTTGTTCTTGGCGGGTGCTTGATGAGTGATTTCTGAAGGCGGACTGGATATTGCCGTGGTTACCTGCAAGGAGGAAGCAGCAAGCAATTGCTTCAAAAAACCACTGGGCTCCGTGGCCAATAGCACGCCCCGCACCTGATTGATTACCTGTACCTTACGCATCGGCGAGAGAATATCCGTCACCAGCCAGCCGTTCTCCTCCAGGGTTTTGATGAAGAGATTGGGTTCAACATCAAGTGTTTGAGCACTGCCCGGAAACGGCAGTAACCACTTGTCCTGAGTCTCCAACAGATCGACACCCCATTGCAAACGCCCCGCGTTGATTTCAGCGGCTAGCTGAATGAGCCATGTTCCAGCCAGACCTTGGGCATACAGCCAATTTCGGGCGCTGTCGATGCGGTCGGCCTCGGACTGATGAACGATAACTTGTTCGCTTATGCCATCAGGCTTGGATGGATTGTTGGTTCGTTTGGTTTTTTTTGCGGTGCCGCTGATTGATTTTGTGGACAATACATCTTGCAGAGAAATTTCAGTATCATCGCTTGCCGATTGAGTCATGATCAACGGCGTATCGCCGCTTGGGTTATTAGTCGACTGCTCCTGGTGGGTTTGAGTGGGTTGTTGATCAGACG
>JBAXXH010000224.1:0-5188 GCA_037127995.1 Methylococcaceae bacterium
AGCGGTATGTTCACTTATATGCTGGTTCCGGATAGCGGGGGTGCGGAATGTCGGTGCAACCGCACGAAGCGTTCCTGTTGCACAGTTCCAAGGCTTGCCCGCCCGGTCTTCCGCTGGCGCTATGCCGATAAAATCGTTATTATACGTTTCGCTGGTAAGCAACTTATAATTGCGCTCGCAAACCGCCATGCGCTGTCCCCTTAAATAAACATGGCCTTCATCGTCATAAATTTCAGAATACGGACCGCGATAAATAACGGCATGACCTTTATCAATACAGGGTTGATTTTGCGGTTTTACTGCGGTGATGGTGACTGAGCGAAATTCCAACCCTTCAATAACCTGCCAAGGCTGATTTTCCCATTTATCGTAACTGACGGCTATAAAGCCGGCTTTGATAAAAGCTTCCAGAAATTCATGTTCTTGCAACGCACCGGAAATACAACCGCTCCATAATTGTTTATTCTGTTTTAAATGCCGGGGCACCCCTTCATCACTGACAATATCCGAAATAGCCACACGACCACCCGGCTTAACCACGCGAAATATTTCCTGTATCAGTTGTTCTTTATCACTGTCATGAACCAGATTAAGCACACAATTGGAAACCACCAAATCCACCGAGCTATCGGCAATTAAGGGTGACTCAATCCGCTGCTTTTCCTGCCAGGCGCGTAAGGCAATAATATCTTCTGCTTTATGTACGGGATGTTGTCCCAAGTGCTCATTCATCGCTGCCAGATCCAGCGCTAAATCCTGAATTTGCCCTTTAACAAATTCAACCCGGTTTGAACCCAGTTTTTCAGCCATTTCATTTTGATATTTTCGAGCCAGCGCCAACATGTCATCGTTCATATCAACACCGATAACCTTGCCTTTATCACCGACCAATTGCGCGGCCATGTAACAGATTTTTCCGGAACCGGAGCCTAAATCCAGCACCACATCACCTTTTTTAACATAGCGTGACGGGTCACCACAGCCATAATCTTTATCAATAATTTCTTGGGGCAGTAGAGTCAGTAATTCCTGATCATAATCTACCGGACAGCATAAATCGGCCTGTATTGATTCTGCACCTGCTGAATAGCGTTCTAAAACACCGGCTTCTACGGTCATTTTGATTCCTTTTTATGGGTTATTATTAAGAGGAAGTTAATTCAAAGCTCCACCACAACTACTGCCCTGCCCGGCCGTGCATCCATAACAATGCTGGCGAACAGTGATGGGGGAATCAAGTAATGAGGAAGGATTTATTAACTCGCTTAGATGCGTTTTACCGGCCGGATTTGCACCCAAAGGCAGTTGCAGCATTTGGTTAAAATCGCAGTCATAGACAAAACCCTGCCAATCCACGCTCAAGGTATTACGACACATAACGCCCGACAAATTTTCTTGACGGTAGTTGTCTTTTAATAATTGCATATAATCATTAAACAAACCCTTACTAATCAACATACTGCCAAAACGCTGAATGGGTAGATTGGTTAAGGCAAAGAGCTTATTAAAAACAATGCCATAGTTTGCTTGCAGATGTTCTTTATACGCTTTTTCCAAGGATTTTTGTTCGGGCGGCAGATTGATGCCTTGAGGATTAAAAACCAGATTAAGCTGTAACGGACTATCCGCTTGACCGAACCCCAAGCTGTTTAATTTTTTTAACGCTGACAAACTGGCCTTAAAAGTGCCTTTACCGCGTTGTTTATCAACGTTATCTTCAAGATAACAAGGT
This sequence comes from Methylococcaceae bacterium, assembly GCA_037127995.1. Taxonomy (GTDB): domain Bacteria; phylum Pseudomonadota; class Gammaproteobacteria; order Methylococcales; family Methylomonadaceae; genus Methylobacter_C. Next base: position 1,733 of record JBAXXH010000224.1, read on the forward strand.
AACGAAGCAGTAATCACCACCTTGTTGGCAGCAAGAAATTCGGCCACCCCTTCAAATCCGGGTTCTTCAAGAATAACCAGATTGCAACGGTCAATAACGGTAACATCCATTGCCCGAGCTTGCGTTACCAGATAGGTAAAATGCGGATTCATTTCCGGCGCACCACCGGTTAAATCCAGCGTATGAATATTTTCTTTTTTGATAAAATCCAGAACCAAATCCACGGTGGCCTTAGCCATTAATTCGGTGCGCTTAGGCCCCGCGTTAACATGACAATGCGTGCAACTCAGATTGCACAAATAGCCCAGATTAACCTGCAATATTTCCAGCGCACGCCTGTTAATAGCCGGAAAATCAGTCTGTTCCAGATGAGGTAAGGTGCCGTGCATAATGGATTAATTTGTACTGAAGTAAATGTCGCCGTAATACGCGGTTACTTTGCCGTGCGAATCATCGGTGTCAGTCATAATGGCAACCGCATCAATATAGCGTATATCTTCACCAAACTGGTGTTTAAGGTCGGCAAGAATATTACGTTTTTCTGAATACCAGGTTCCGGTTTGATCGCTTGATGACCGGAGGGCAATCATTGTCATTTTGCCATTAGCCCCTGCATACGCATAAGCATTGGGCCAGACTTTACCAACCGGCGACGTGCTGGCCCAGACATAATTGATGGCTTTGGTTTCCCAAAAAGCCACGCCTCCCTTAACGACCACATAAATTCTGGCCGCATAATCATCGCCGGATTTTTCCTGTTCAATAATATCATTGCCAAGCCGGTTTTTGATGTGCCAACGCCAGTTCATAACCGGTGTTTTTTGCAAATCAATACGCTGCTCGTTAAAAAGGCCGGAAGCACTGGTTGCACTTTCGGCCTTTAATACTTGGGTGCCGGCAAGATCAACCAACTGATAGTCAGTCTTGCCTTTAAATTCCTTGGCTTCCCAATGATCAAGCGAGCCGGATGAAAAAGAACCGATCATCAGCTTTTCATCCGCACCTTCAGCGCGAACAGGGGCACTTAACAACATGATTGTATAAAAAAATGATAACTGACTAAATACGCGCATTAAAAATATTTCCTGTTTAAAAAATGGTAACTACTTAGCCTGTTTCGGTTTCGATTATAGAACACGGACGACACTGATTGGACGGGTTTCAACGGATTTTTTCTTTTTAGTCCCAAATCGAAGTATCTTTGTCGGGTTACGGCTAGCGCCTAACCCGACCTACAGAGATTATTAGCATTTTTTGTGATAAAAAAAGTGTCAACTACTTTTGGGCTTCTATGAAGGATGCCCATTATTTCTATGATATAAAAAAACATCTGTGTCTATCAGTATAATCCGTCTTATCTGTGTTCTATTTTTTAACGACTGAGTAATTACAAAAAATGTTAATCGTTGCCAAGTTGTCGATAAGCGCCACGATAATACAAAAGCGGTTCTCCGGAACGACACACGCAGTCCTGAACTTCGCCTATGATGATCCAGTGAGTACCCGCCAGTACTTTCTCAACCACTTTACAGTCCAGAGACATTAAGGTGTTATTCAAAATAGGTGCGCCCGTCATCCCGGCTTTCCAGTCCGTATTTTCAAATCGTTGTTGTTGGCTGGTGCCGCCGGCAAATTGATTGGAAAGGTCTTGTTGATCAGACTTTAAAATATTCACGGCAAAAGACTGACTTTCCTCAATACCTGCCCCAGTATCCGCAGAGTCGTTTATACAAACCAACACCTGCGGCGGATTAACGGAAACGCTGGTAAATGCCGTTACTGTCATGCCTTGAACGCCAAACTTCTCAGAGCTTGTAGTAACCACGGTGACACCACTGGCCCAAAGTTGCAACGCCTTTTTAAAATCATCAACACTAACTGTCATTTAGTTCTCCACTTATTTATTATGGTTATAATAGTTTTTTTTCGAATAATTAACTGTCCTCTAAAGCCGGATAGTCAACCCCTATCAATTAAGCCTGCTCTATAAATTCCAAGGTATTCCCGTCCGGATCCCGACAAAAAAGCGCCCTTCGACCAGATAGACTCATGGTATAAACAACACCCGCTTTATTCAAGGCATCCTGAACAGGCGTGAGTGCCAATACATTTAAGGCAACATGACGATCCCGTCCACCATGCTGAGGCCGCCCTGTGGTTGGATCCGGATTTTGCAATTCCAATAAATGAAGCTGCTGATCACCTATTTGTATCCATACACCCGGAAAACCCAAATCCGGCCGCTCGACTTGCTGTAACCTCAAAACTTCACAATAAAACTCTCGTGATATATTAATATCAGCAACAATAAAGCTGGCATGGTTCAGGGAAATTATGTTTGTTGGCATGAGTTAAATTGAATATTTCTTTATAGGTAAGAAATTATACCTTCTCACCCCTTATTATAAAACAACCGCCGACTTTACAGCCTCAATCAGAGGTCTGTTAAATAAAGTGTCATAAGGCCATCTTGGCACTCACACTTATTTTTTAACTTGATGAAACTGATTAAATCAGTGAGCGGCTAACGCTCACAAGGTTATTCCTGTCTTCATCCAATCTTAATCAAACTGACCGGTTTCCTCTCATCTTGCTCATGTAATATGGATGCAGTTATAGCAACTTGCACATAACGCGGGTCGCGATGACTTTGATGATACCTGAATTTCACTAATACAGCTTACATCATGCCACCCGGTTTAAGTGATATCGGATGCTTTTAACAACACAATACCAAGTAGTAATAACCTTGCTTAAGGAAAAATAATATGAAAAAAGTAATTAAATTATCAATGCTTGCGCTGACTTTCAGCCTGCTTGTCGCTTGTGCAACGACGTCAGATGTTGAAAATTTACAATCGCAAGTTAATGGTTTGGATACGTCTGTTAAACAAGCTTCAGCTGATGCAGCCAGTGCACAAGCTACCTCTGCGGATGCGGCAGCAAAAGCAGAAACGGCAGAAGCATCCGCCAATCGGGCAGCTCAATTATCTCAAGATGCCAATAAAAAATTAGATAAGAAATTTAAAAAATCCATGATGAAATAAAGCATTATTACTTTAGCGCAAAAAATAGCCAGGCGGGAAAACCGTCTGGCTATTTTTTTGTTTATTAAACCCACAGAATGAACGATAAGGAATGCGCATGAAATAACTTAGGCATCTTGCTCCCTCTTCCTCCCTCTGGAAGAGGGCTGAGGGGATATAAATGGTTAAGTTATTTCGTGCTCGTTCCTTAGCGGGCTGTAAAACCCTCCAACCCTCAAACCTCCAGCAATGCAGAATATATGATCTGAATTGGATTTTAAAAAATATCCTGGATGCACTATAAATGCTCTAAATTTTTTGAGCATTTACTATCTAATTGTTTATTGATTATTATCAGTCCAATCCAGCATAGGGGCAACGCAAAATTTTCTGTTTAATGCTTTGTTATTAATCACAGTGTTATTCATTT
>JBAXXH010000225.1:0-5125 GCA_037127995.1 Methylococcaceae bacterium
TGGCCGTGAACTGCCAGTCAGTTCCAACTAAAAATCAACACACTCTCGGAGTGGCTTGCCCCTAAACCCTCTTTTTCTAAAGAGGGGGTTAAATAGTTAAGGATTTAACGCTTTACCGTAATGACGGGCTCTGAATCAAGCTACCGATGGCATGACCAAAAGAGGCACCTAGTTTACCGGATATTTTTTCAAGTACGCTGCCTTGCTGGGTAAAATCAACCAACGTTTCTGCGCCAATAATTTCTTTGGCGACATAATCATCATTGCCAAAGCCATCGGCAACGCCGATTTTAACACCGGCTTCACCGGTCCAAACCAGACCGGAAAACATGTCAGGTGTTTCTTTTAGCTTATCGCCGCGTCCTGCTTTAACCGCACTGATAAATTGCTGATGCACTTCATCCAGCAAGCCTTGCATATATTTTGTTTCATCTTCCTTGGGCGGTGAAAAAGGGTCCAGCATGGCTTTGTGTGCGCCAGCGGTTAAAAGCCTGCGCTCTACACCCATTTTTTGCATGATGTCAACAAAACCAAAACCATCCATCAGTACGCCAATGGAACCAATAAGACTGGACTGATTAACAAAAATCTTGTCGCTGGCCGAGGCAATATAGTAACAACCCGATGCACACATATCGCTAACGACTGCATAAATCGGCAAGTCAGGGCGTTCTTTTTTTATTTTTCTGATTTCTTCATAAACATAAGCCGATTGCACCGGACTGCCACCCGGCGAATTTGAATGCAGAATAATACCTTTGGTATTGGTGTCCTTTACTGCGTCCCTTAAGCTTTCAATAATGTCGGTGGCATTGGCATCTTTATCTTCAGCAATAACACCCACCACATCAATGACGGCGGTATGGTATTTACTGTCAACGCCGATATTCTGTTTAATTTTTGGATAAACAGCCATGCCAAAAATGGCAAACAAGTAAATAAAGATTAAAGATTTAAAGAAAACGCCCCAACGCCTGGCTCTTGTTTGTTCTGTTACCGCCGCTAAAGCCAGTTTTTCAATGATTTTACGTTCCCACCCGGCTTCTTGGGCGGGCTTGTCTTGTTGTTTTTCCATGACTTTTTAACCTTAAATAATATTCAGTAATTCAGTTGGCTGTTGCAAGCACAGTAACGGATGGTATTGTTGTAAAAGTTCTGCCGAGTTTGCGCCACAAGACACAGCAATAGCTGAAATAGGGGCATTGAGCGCCATTTGCAAGTCATGAATGGAATCACCAATCATTAATGTCCGCTCCTTTGCAGCTTGGGTATGCTGAATAATCTCAAGCAACATTTTTGGATCCGGTTTGGAGGCGGTTTCATCAGCGCAGCGGGTGACGCAAAACAATTCTTCGGTTCCGGTTGCCTGTAATGCTTTTTGTAGGCCGACTCTGGTTTTTCCGGTAGCAACAGCGAGTTGATAACCGCTTTTCTTCAATTCGACCAACATGGCATAAACCCCGGGAAACAAATCATCAGGGCTGATTTGTTTTGAGTTATATTGCTGACTGTAACAGGCCACCAATTGTGCCTGTGTGTGCGGATCTATTTCAGGAAACAGCGTCTGCATGGCTTTGTTGATGCTTAAGCCAATGACATCTTTTGCCGCCTGAGCTTCAGGAACAGCGATGCCACATTGATCAGCCGCCTGTTGCAGGCAACTTGAAATCCAGTCTATCGAATTGATCAAGGTGCCGTCCCAATCAAAAATAATTAAATCAAACCGGTTCTTCATTAGTTAACAACGTTTCCAGTTGGGCAGGTAAGGGGGCTGAAATAGACATAAGCTCACCGGTAACCGGGTGCTTGAATTTTAATGTTTTCGCATGGAGAAACATGCGCTTATAGCCTTTGTTTTTAAAAATCCGGTTAACTTCATCCACGCCGTAACGATCATCGCCAACGATAGGATGACCCAAGCTGGCGGCATGAACCCTGATCTGGTGGGTACGTCCTGTTTTTGGAGATGCTTCTACCAAGGTTGCATTACGAAAGGTCTTTAAGCGGGTGAAGAGTGTTTCAGCGGACTTTCCGGCTTGATTGATTATCACCATACGCTCGCCGCCTTTACTGACATTTTTTAACAAGGGCGCTGTTACTATCAGTTTTTTTCTGCCCCACTGTCCTGAAAGTAAGGCATGATAAGTTTTTTGAATCTCGCTGTTTCTAAAAAACTCTTGTAATTGACGCAAGGCACTGCGTTTTTTAGCGATTAACAGGCAACCGGACGTATCTTTATCAAGTCGATGCACCAGTTCTAAAAACCGTGCTTCGGGTCTTATCAGTCTAAGTCCTTCAATAATGCCGGAACTTACACCACTGCCACCGTGCACAGCAAAGCCCGCCGGTTTATTGATGACCATAAAGCCGTCATCTTCAAATAAAATACCTTGTTGCAGCGCCGCCTGCAACCCTTGCGGAACGTAAGACTCTTCGCTGCGTTCTGCTACCCTGACGGGAGGGATTCTGACTATGTCACCGGCAACCAGTCGGTACTTAACATCGACGCGGCCTTTGTTAACTCTGACTTCGCCTTTTCTTACAATGCGATAAATTCGGCTTTTAGGTACTCCTTTTAAGCGGGCAATTAAAAAATTGTCTAATCGTTGATCGCAATTGTCTTCAGTAATTTCGACATATATAACATGGGGTAAGGTGTTTTCTTCTATAATCATTAGGCAAATAATACCAGTATCCGGAGATAATTGATTCTTTAAAATTGATGTGAGACGATAAGGTTGTTATATTAGGCAAGTTTTTATAAAGAACATACTTAATGCTCCGCCGATTTCAATAAAAAACCGGCTTGGAGCAACTTAATGAAAGTTAAAACAACACAATGTGTAATTAGCTTTTCATTATACGATTTTCGGGTTCATCGTTCGACCCTAGACGAACGATTTTTTAATACCTGTTTAAAACAGAATTTACCACCAAAGACTGAAAATAAATATTAACTTGGCATCTGTCCGCGCTAACCCTATGACTTTACCCGTTGTAAGTCTTAAATAACGACAAAAATGCGCAGATGACGGAACATAAGACCGTAATAACGAAGCTGATGGTTTTTTTTGGATCTATCGCTTAATGCTTGTATTGACACGCAATGATGCGATGACCAAAACCAGTCTAATTGAGTAAATTCTGACAATGGAGCAGGAAACTACAAGGATAATTGAATGAAAAGAATGCTTATCAACGCTACGCAGGCTGAAGAACTGCGAGTCGCTTTGGTAGACGGTCAAAAACTTTATGATTTTGACATAGAAGTCCCTTCAAAAGAACAAAAAAAATCCAACATATACAAAGGTATTATCACCCGCGTAGAGCCCAGTCTGGAAGCGGCCTTTATAAATTACGGCGCTGAAAAACACGGTTTTTTACCTTTTAAGGAAATTTCACCGCTCTATCGACAACTTCAGGAAGGTGCAGAAGAAGGTCGGCGACCCGCTATAAAAGACATGATCAAGGAAGGTCAGGAAATCATTGTTCAAATTGAAAAAGAAGAACGCGGCAATAAAGGCGCAGCCTTAACCACCTATATCAGCCTAGCCGGTACTTATTTGGTGTTAATGCCTAATAATCCCAAGGCGGGTGGCATATCAAGGCGCATAGAAGGCGAAACCCGCAGTGATTTGCGTGAAGTCATGGCGTCGCTTGAGATTCCTGACAGCATGGGCCTGATCGTCAGAACGGCAGGCTGTGGAAAAAATGCCGAAGAACTGCAATGGGATTTAAACTATCTGCTACAACTGTGGGAAGCAATTGAGCGCTCGTCCACCGAGCAGAAAGCACCCTTTTTGGTATTTCAGGAAAGCAACGTCATTATCAGAGCCCTGCGTGACCATTTACGCGGCAATATCGACGAGATTTTGATCGATAACGAAGACTCATTCAGACTGGTACAAGATTTCCTTAAAGAAGTGATGCCGCATTTCTTGCCAAAAGCCAAGTTGTATCAAGACGCAGTGCCTTTATTTAGCCGTTATCAGATTGAATCTCAAATTGAAGTGGCTTATTGTCGTGAAGTGTCATTGCCGTCTGGCGGGTCATTGGTTATTGACCATACCGAAGCCTTAACGTCAGTTGACATCAACTCTGCACGCGCCACCAAAGGCAGTGACATTGAAGAAACGGCGCTCAATACCAACCTGGAAGCGTGCGATGAAATTGCCCGTCAACTGAGGTTACGCGATTTGGGTGGTTTGTTTGTTATCGATTTTATCGATATGTTGTCCAATAAAAATCAACGGACAGTTGAAAACCATCTGCGTGATGCGCTTAAAATTGATAGAGCCCGTATTCAAACCAGTCGCATCTCACGTTTTGGTTTGCTGGAAATGTCCAGGCAAAGAATGCGTCCGTCGCTGGGCGATTCTACACAATTACCGTGTCCGCGTTGTAAAGGTCAAGGCACTATTCGTAATGTTGAATCCGTTGCCTTGTCGGTACTAAGGATTCTTGAAGAAGAAGCCATGAAGAAAGGCACGGAAAAGGTTATTGCCCATTTGCCGATTGAATGCGCGACTTTTCTGTTAAACGAAAAGCGTCACGCCATTGAGCAAATTGAAGCCAGACTGAAAGTGGGCATTATTATTCTGCCGAGTAAACATCTTGAAACGCCGGCTTATGACATTGACCGTATCAAGGAAAAAGAATTTGTCGATGACAAGCCCAGTTACTTGCAAATAAAAGCAGAAGACATCGCTATTCCGGATTTTGCACAGCAAATCAAGCCAAAACTTGAAAAAGCGGCAATCAAGGAATTTATGCATGATTCCCCTGCACCCGTGCAAGTTAAAAATGAAGCCGCCAGCCTGATTAAACGTTTCTGGGATAAACTGATAGGCCCCAGTGCAGAGCCGGAAGCGGTAGTGGCAGCACCCGCACCTGCGCCTGTCGTTGAAAAAGTCAGGTCAACTGACGACAGCCAACCGAGTCGAGGTCGAAACAACAGACGCGGTGGCAGAAATCAAGGTTCAAGATCACAGGAACCACGTCCTCCTCGCGCTCCAAAAGAGCAAGACACCAAGCAGGAACAAAACAAGGATAACAAAGAAAATAAAGAACCGAAACCAAACCGTAATATCCGGGGGCCGGGACGTAACGTAAGGCGTAATCTTGC
>JBAXXH010000226.1:0-5092 GCA_037127995.1 Methylococcaceae bacterium
ATCACAACTCATTGTTTTATATTAATTAATTTAATTCCGTTCAAGCACTACTTATGCCTTTGATGCTTATTCTCTTAGTGCAACCGTTGACGATATGAGCGATAGAGCCACCGGTATTTTAAACATGCTGGCAGCTCAATTTGTCGGTGAAGAACCGGATGGCCGTCTTAATGATGGCATTATGTACAACGTGATTATGTCGGCTATTCAAGAGGTCAAGGATATTAATAACGTAGTCGATGCCTTTCATCATGCCGAACGCATTAAGGAGATCGCGAACGTTAAGCAGGAAAAACAAAACCAACAGGGTATAAAAAAACCGACTAAACACCACATTTAGCCGGTTCTTTGCATTACATCACATCCGCAACCCAAAGCAATTATAGCGGATGGTGATGCAATTGCAATCGGTATAAGGGCAAACCACATGCAACATATTATAGAATCTTTTAAAACCGCCATGCTTGACGCTGGCATAACTCCGCCTGATGTAATTATTGCTGATGGCCGTCTGCACCGCCCCAAGATTGACGGGAAACTTAATGTCGCTTATGTCCTGCACACGGATGGACGCGCCGCCGGTTATTTTGAGGACTACAAGCAAGGTATTAAGCAAAACTGGAAACTTGATGGCACTTTTGCGCCGCTAACGGATGCCGAAAAAAAAGCCTTTGCTATCGAGCGTAAAAAACAAGCCCTGGCACGAGAAGCCGAAGAAAAAGCACGCCATGAAACAGCGATTAAAAAAGCCGCGTCCATCTGGGCTAAAGCAAGCCCCGCAATTACTCATCCCTACCTCGCTAAAAAGCAGGTAAAAGCCCATACCACGCGCGTTTATGATGGCGCGTTAGTCGTTCCCCTGTATGACGCAAGCGGGTTATTGGTAAGCCTGCAATTTATTAATGCTGATGGCAGCAAGCGGATGATGAAAGGCGGTAAGGCACAAGGATCATGTTGCTTTATCGGTTCAAGTCATGCCGTATTAACCCCCCGCGATAGCATTTTAATCTGTGAGGGCTGGGCTACCGGTGCCAGTCTGTTTGAAGCAACCGGATACTTTACGATTGCCGCGTTTAGTTCCAGCAACTTAACCGCCGTGGCAATCCAGACCCGCAAGCAACACCCTGATAATGAGATTATTATTTGTGGTGATAATGATGTCAGTGGAGTAGGACAACAGGCCGCGAATGACGCGGCTTTAGCTTGTAATGGCCGTTATGTTATCCCACCGGAAACAGGGGATTTTAACGATTACCACACAGCATTACAGGAAGCAGAACATGGCGAGTAAACCAATATTAGAGGTCGTTGGATCAGCCAAGAAGCCCACGGGCAAAAAAGGCGGGAACGGTGGAGCTGGCAGCGGATCTGGTAAGAGTGAAATAGTGAAGTTTGGGGATTACTACATTAAAGAGGGTAGATTTTGTCGTAGTAAACTTATTAAGTCGGAAGGGGATAGCAATGGTATTTTAGAAATTCCATTGTGTAATTTTGTTTGTAAGATCGTTAAAGAAGTCGTTCAAGATGATGGTCTGATTGATACTACTTTTGTTCGTATTGAAGGCCGTAGAAATGACGGTTGGCTTCTGCCCTTGGTCGATGTTCACTTAAAGGATTTTATGGGATCAAGAAACAGTTGGGCTAGTGATGCTTGGGGGATAAAGTCAATTATTTCACTTGGCGCAACAGTAAAAGAAAACTTACGCATATGTATTCAACTTTATTCAATTATTGATGGTGATATACCAAGCAGCACCATTTACAAATACACCGGCTGGAAAAAGCTTAATACCTGGCATTACTTAACCGGATCGGGAGCCATTACCGCCGCCGGTCTGGTTGAAAATGTAGAGGTGGACTTAGGCAGCGGAAATATGAAACGCTACCAACTTCCAGCACCCTTAACAGGTGCCGAACTGACAACAGCGGCAAAAAGTGCTTTATTATTGCTTAACATCTGCTCTAAAAAGCCGTATATCGGTTTAATCCTAATAGCCGCCATAGCCCGCGCCCCCTTGGGTGAGTGTCAGGCAACAGATTTTGTTATCTGGATTCAAGGGCTAACCGGTTCCAAAAAGTCAGAGATTGCAGCCATAGCACTTGCCTTTTTTGGCGACTTTACCGCGCGTAGTTTTCCTTCTAATTGGTCGGATTCAGTCGGGCAATGTGAAACCAAAGCCCATCAATGCAAAGACGGGCTTTTTGTGGTGGATGACTACAAGCCCAGTGTTAACCCCATAGAAGCCTCCAAGCTAAAAAACTTTGCCGAACGCTTTATCCGTAACACAGGCAATCAAGCAGGGCGTGACGTGATGACCTCGACAAATTCACCGTTTAACCGTTCGATGACCCTAGCCACCGCCGAAGATTTACCACCTAGGCAGTCATTGCTAGGCCGGATGTTAATTTTAGAGTTAGGCCGTTCTGATGTAGATGATTCTGTATTAACCCAATTGCAACACGCCGCCCAAAAAGGCTTATTTACCGGCCTGATGTCCGCCGACCTGCAATTTTTAGCGGTGCGTATGGATAAATTAAAAAAAGAGTTTCCTGGCTATATTGAAGAATACCGCGCCTATGCCATTCGTAACAAAATAACCACCTCACACCCACGCGCCCCCGAGCTTTACAGCAACCTAAGCGCCGCCGTGGATGTATTCACCGATTTTTTAGAAACCATTGAAGGACTGGAAGAACCTAAACGATTAATGGATATTGTAGAAACTCAACTTACACAAGCCTTTAGTCAGCAAGGAGCCTACCAGACCGAACAAGACGAAACAGAAAAGTTTTTAAATTTGTTACGCGCTGTTTTGTCTACAGGCCGTGGACATATCGCCTGGCACTTTGACCAAAGCGCACCCACCAAACACCCCCACGCCGATGGATGGCGACAAGAAGGCGGTGACTTAATCCCAAAAGGTGAGTTAATTGGCTGGCTTGGTGAAACCCAAGAGAAAAAGCCTGCAATATTACTAACTCAAGATTCAGTTTTTAAAGTCGTTCAACAGTTCGCAAGGGATCAGGGCAATCCGTTTTTAATGTCAGCCGGTACTTTATGGCGGCGCTTGCATGAAAAAGGCCATATTATCGAGACTGAACCCGATAAAAAGAGCGGACAGCCTCGCTTGACTAAAAAGAAAGTGATTGCCAAAGTGAGTAGGCGCGTAATGGTATTAAGCATCAACGTGATCGAAGAAGAACCAGAACCAGAATCTCAAACAACAAACAATATTAAAGGATATAAGCAATGATGCCAAAATTATCAGATTTAACTATGAGCCGTAATGATGACTTTATTATTCATCGAATGAAGGAGGTGGGCGTATGGGAAAAAATGCAGGCCATGAGCAACCCTAAAGAAACGGCCTCCATCATATTGGGCAATGAGCTGTTTGTCTGGCATGGTAACGAGGGCAGCTCAGGTTATACATTTTTTAAATGTGACAACCCCGCCGAACTATTGGTAATAGTGGCTACAGTCAGCAATGCCATAACAGAAGCAGTCAGCCCTACCAAGCATTAAAATTAGTCAGCCCGTTGGGTGATAAGGTGTTATGGCCTTATCACCCGCGCCCTAATACATCCTCCATTAAGTAGCTGTACAAGCGGCTTACTCTTTCATTAAAACAATTATCACCTTATCACCCGCACCCCAACTCATACGCCATTAAGTAGCTGTACAAGCGCCGCCGGTTGGGTCAGTCTTTGTGCTTCATTCTGGAAACAATGCCGGTTTTTAAAAGCAAACAACCCCACCATAAAACAAAAAACTAACAGCCTATATATGTATTTTCTTGGGGAGTTTGGGGAGATAGTAGTATAGCCCTTATATACCGTGGCTTTCATGCTCCCCAAATGGTTTTTATTTTTTGGGGAGTTCCCCAAAAAAATGGGGAGATGAAAACAATAAAAAAGCCGTTGGCAAGCCGTAAAAAACTGATATTTATGCCCATAAATCGCATAAAAGCCCCAACTCCCCGTAATTTTTTGGGGAGTTCCCCAGTTTTTAAGCTCTACATGGGGAGCACTCAAGCCATGCCCCATAAGGGCTAGAAGGGTATCTCCCCAAACTCCCCACGTTTTAAACATACACCCCCCTACAGTGTGAGTTATTTATAATAATTTGAATGGGTAAACAAACCGGCTTTTAATGGAAAATAACCCGTAATTAACACTTTTTATTATGGCGTGTAAGGGTTCTAATTCAAGAGCGGGTAACAGTGCCAACACATACCGATTTTAAAACCTGCTAAAACCTATGGTTTAGGCTTCCATCTGGCTCAAGATGCACAGCACCGGCCATTGGTTCCGGTCTGGCTCAAGAGGTAGGGGGTGCAAATCCTTCAGCCATTTATGACCTAGACCGATAGCTTGCACCCGTGCGCAAACGCGGGAATTACGAAGGGGGGGTATAGGCACTCAATAGGCCGTGGGGGGTAAAATTCCTTTAGGCATTGCCGCATGGTGACCGTGCGCACAGTCATGTATTGTGTTTATTTAATTAAATACAAAAAAACCACAAGTAGATCATGACATGGCAAAATGGTATTGATGAAGCGGGGGTGTAGCAATCTCTAAACGGAACCCCTACCCTTTGCCCGCCCCTAGTTCTGTATTTATGCGTGAGGTTTTGAATAGGAAAAACCCATACAGAAATGCAGCGCACAGCACCGGCTTACCTGGTATCGAGTACCCAATGGATCAGGATGCACACAGCACGCAATTACCCCGCTACTTATGGCGCGTTCTGTATAGGCACGGGATCAAGATGCAGTGAGCACAGCCCATTGGTTCCCGACAAGATCATCATTCAGTGAGCACAGCCCACTGGTTCCCGACAAGATCATCATTCAGTGAGCACAGCCCGTTGGTTCCCGTCTCGCTCAAGATGCTGCAACATCCGCTTGCCTGGTATCGATTACCCAGCGGATCAAGTTGCAATCAGCACAGCCCGTTGGTTCCGACAGGATCATCATTCAGTGAGCACCGGCCATTGGTTCCCGACAGGATCAGCTTTCAGTCAGCACCGGCCGTTGGTTCCCGACAAGATCATCATTCAGTGAGCACAGCCCGTTGGTTCCCGTCTCGC
>JBAXXH010000227.1:0-5072 GCA_037127995.1 Methylococcaceae bacterium
GCAATCACATCAATCGGTTTACGCGACTGAAATTCATCAAGTTCTGCATAAATACGGCGATTATCTTTGCCTCTGGCATTAAATGCCTGCACGTTAATCACCATCACATTAATGCCTGCATCGGAGGAAAAACTTTCCAGATTATGCAGTTGTTTGGAGTTATAGATAAAAAAGCGTATCTTTTTCTTGTAATCTTCCAGAAAATGTTCGGCGGTTATATCCAGCGATTTATAGACGCCCTCTAGTATCGCAATACTCGGCACGACGATGATAAACTTGCTCCAGCCATAGCGTTTATTCAGTTCAAAGAGGGTCTTGATATAGCAATAAGTCTTACCGGTACCGGTCTCCATTTCAATATCAAGATTGATAGCGCAACCGGTTTTTGTATCCTTAACCTGCACCGTGGAAAACGGCAGATTTTGATGGTGTTGAACCGCATGAATATTTACCAGCAATTGCTCTGAGTTAAGCACAACCTCATTATTCTTGAAGCCGGATTCGTCAATCAAGCTCTCTTGTCCGCCCTTTTTAACCAAGCCTGGGTCGATACGGTATTTAATCTCACTGGTTTGATGCTGCCCTACAAAACAATTGGCCACAGCTTCGACGGCGTTGGTTTGATACGCTTGTTTCTTAAATTTGAGTTTCATGAGGGTAACTTTAAATGAATTGTTTTCGGCCGCTAGAGTTTAAATAGACTTAAAAGCATTTCTATTGTGGGTTCTGTATGCTGCATCGCCTCTAACTTTTCAGGATTGAAGTGCTTGGCATATTGCTCACTATGAGTAGCTTTGTGATTAACAAAAGGTGCAAACTGAGCTTTTAGTTTTTTTGAATTCAATTCTGGCGTAATACCCAGTAATCGAAATAGCATCGCTTCAAAGCAGGGCTCTGATTTTAATAACAAAACCTTATGTTTCTTAGCTTGTTTTACGAGTGCATCTGTCCAATCTGTATCGGTATCAAATAATGCCGCAACAGTGTCATACTCAGGAATCCTGATCTGTTTGATAGTGTAATCAAGCACACCCTTGGCTCCTTTGCCTTTAGCATTTTTGATAGTCACCATTAGTCCAGTCCCACGAGGAACCAAATGTTCTTTGAGATAGCTTAAAAAAGCTTTTTCATCAGAACCTTCGCCGACAATTAATAGCGTTCTCCTTTGTACTATGGTTTTCTTAAGTTTACTCATAGATTGGGTACTGCGCCGTAAGCGCCAGCCAAGTATTTGGCGTAAAAGTTATCGTCATTACGAATACCTTCAATGCTATCCATTCGATATGCCTGACTAAGGCAATCTGCATCTTTTTCAACCAGCATTACTTGCGATTTTTCGACGATATTTAAAACCTCTATAGCATGGGTTGAAAAGATCAGTTGTGCAGCCAGTGGATTTGTCTCAGAATTGGCAAACAAATCAAGTATGGGTTCAAGCATTAATGGGTGTAAATCATTTTCAAATTCATCGATAACTGCCAAACCGCCATGCTCAAGGACAGGCAATAAGCGCGACAGTAATATAAAAGCACCTTGCGTACCGTTAGATTCCCTATTGAAAGGCAAGCTAAAGGTATCAGTACCGCTGACATGTTGGCCAAAAGGAAACCATGATTTTTCTTCTGCCGCTTCAACAGGATTGAGTTGAATCTGTTGAAGTTCGACACTCGATAAACCTAAATCCCATTCTGATAACAAGCGATTCATTTGCAACCGCTGTGTAGGACTAGATGAAAAATGTTCCGCAGCAAACATAATTGCCTGATCACTTATAGGCAATCTACCGACTACATTTAAATTAGTAATAACCATGTTAGCTGCTAATTGCTTAGCAAGAGGGACATCGTATTGTGCTGCCCAAGCAATTAACGAGACGTTCGCACGCACTTTTTTAGCTGACTGGGGTGCCAAACCAAAGCCTTGTTGTTTTACAGTGTAACTGTTTGTTTCTGGATTCCAGGTGCGAATAAAAACATACACAAAACGTTCGCGCTTTTGATAAAGCGCTTCATGCAACACCTTTTGCTCTGTACATTTCAAAACATATCGCCACTGCGTACCATCAAAATCAAATACATATTCAAATTCAGAAGGATCTGTCGCATGAATGACATGGGGCGAACAAGGAATAGTCGAATCAGGTGAGCTTGCAAAAGAATGACTTATAAACCAGTGTAAAAATGCGATAGGTTTTAGTAAAGCTGTTTTGCCGCTGGCGTTATGACCCACCACGGCTAACAACTTGGATACCCGATTACCGCAAACATCCTCACTCATCCAATCTGTCAAGGATGTCTTTCGATTAATGGTTAAATCAACTTCAACACGTTCTGCGAATGACTGAAAGTTTTTAAAAGCATAAGTATGTAACATATATATGAGTAATAAGTTAATTAATCTACAGTTTTTTGTTGATTATAGGCTTTAACTTAACTATTACCTAAAAAATAACTCATCTGATAGTTAGTAAACTATATCGTTAAAAAAATCATTGCTTTAAATTTTGTATAAAAGCATGTGCTTCTTCGTTACTTATAAATTCGTTTTCCTCTTTGGCTTGCTTACAGACTAGAGCAAAGGCCAAATCTTCGGCTACCAACTTAAGACGGGACACTGAGCAGCAAAATGATTCGCTAAGTGCCAAAAAATCCGTAAAGCCTTGTTTAAAACTGTCTTCAGCCGTATTTAAGCAAATACTTGCTCTAAAGGAATGAATAATAGTAAATAAAGCCGGTAAATATTCAGGTGGCATTTGTTCAATTTCTTGGTTTATTTGTTCAACATAAGACGTATTCATTATTTTCATCCTGTTTAATGATCATTATTTTTTAGCTGTACTTAAAGCACTTTAATTTCAGTAGTGGGCGAAATAAGTTTAAAGATTTGCTCTATGTTAATCTTAACGCTGTCACTGGCAAAGCCGGCATCACGGAATACCACGCGCAGTGGATGACGGGCAGCGAGTTCTTTAACAAAGGCTTCGTTAATATCGGCATCAAAACAGGCCGCCAGGGCGTTGTCATCGACAAACAAGACGGACTTACCTGCGATGGTTTCTTGAGTGATGGGCAGGGTTAAATCCACGCCCCAATCGAGTAGCACTTGGAATAATAAATCTTCAGCGGTACGGCCTTCACGGATATTATCAATTTGGTTAACCAAATCGCCTTGCTGTACATTATCGGGTGTGTAATAAACATCTTTCATATTGGAACTATCGACCTTAAGAACTCGAAAGCCAATGTCAATAGCCGTAGGAGTGACTGTAGTGGTGATTGTAGGGGAGATTGTGGGAGCGGCTTCAGCCGCGACAGCAGGTTCTATTTTGGCGGCAATGTTTTTATCAGCACCGATATTCGCGGCTAAAGCCGCTCCCACAGATGCTTTAATTTTATTGCCGGCACGACGGATGCGTTCTTTGCCAATTTCAGCGATGGTTTTATAACCGGCTTTATAGGCTTCACTTTTTGGATCGCAGACTTCAGGGAGTTGCACCATGATGAACTTGCGATTACCACCGTCTTCAGCGTTGAGTTGCATAACGGCATGGGCACAAGCCGCAGAACCTGAGAAAAAATCTAAAATAACATCATCTTTTAAAGTTGCAATACCTAATATCCTATTTATAAATCGTATTGGCTTAGGCGTACTAAATATCTTTTTACCTAACAGTACACCAGTCTCTTTTTGTCCCTCGTCATTGTGCCCAACATCTTCAAATGTCCACCAAGTTGAAGGAACAGTACCGTCTTGAATTTCTGTTAAAAAACGTTTAATTCTGGGTTTTTGATAACTTTCATTTGGCCCCCAATAAAGCCGATTTTCAACCACCATTTGTTCATGGTTTGCTTTTGAGTAACGCCATACCGCATTTTCATCGGGCCAAACATCTTCACCAGTTTTGGGATGTTTTATCGCATACCACAATGTAGGACGTTCATTTTTTGATTTATTGCTTACATAGTTATCTGAACTCCACAATCCTCTAGGATCTTTATCTAGATTTTTATATCGACTTAATTGTTTTTCAGTTCTGGATAACAGATTACGATTAAATTTTTCAGTTTTTTTGAAAACCAAAAGATGGTCGTGCATGGCAGCAATACCGGGATCATCGCTTGAAACAGCATATTTCTTTTGCCAAACCACATTAGCAACAAAATTAGTTTCTCCAAAAATCTCATCACATAACCGTTTTAAATTCGCCTGTTCGTTGTCATCAATTGAAATAAAAATCACCCCATCGTCCTTGAGCAGATTTCTTGCTAACTTCAAGCGCGAATACATCATGCTCAACCAGTCAGAATGAAAGCGGCCATTGGATTCATTATTGGCTACCAGCCGATTACCCACTTCATCTTTTTGATTAGAGCGTTCAAAATACGCTTCGGTATTCTCGGCAAAGTCATCTTTATAAATAAAGTCGTTGCCGGTGTTATAAGGTGGGTCGATATAAATCATCTTGACCTTACCCAAATAGGTTTCCTGCAACAGCTTCAAGGCATCCAAGTTATCGCCTTCGATATACAGATTTTGAGTGCTATCAAAATCGACACTTTCTTTACGGCAAGGTCTAAGCGTCTTGGCAATCGGCGCATTGGCGGTTAACAAGGCTTCGCGCTTGCCCGGCCAGTTGAGTTGATAACGCTCTTGTGGCCCTTCAACGAGTGCCGTGGATAGCTCTTGTTTTAGCAGGTCAAAATCAATCGCTTTCTTGAGAGTGCCATCAGCCACACGGGTTTCCTTTACGCAATTAGGAAACAGTTCAGCCAGTTTGGCTATATTGGCTTGCGTAAAATCGGGGCTGTGCAGGTTCAGTTTTTCCATGATTTTAGTGACATCTATTTTGTAGGAGAGGCTTTAGCCTCGATTTTAGCACATCAAGATTTTGTGGTTGATTTGTCGTGGCTAAAGCCACTCCCACACCAATCCCAGTCACTCAGGTTTTCAGATAAACTACCTAACTTCATAACCAAACCGCATCCCACAAAGGATAATCACTTATTTTACTGACTAATTGGGCACCCTTCATTTTGGGGCAACAGTAGTGTACAGTTTAAAAAAAAGGCACA
>JBAXXH010000228.1:0-5060 GCA_037127995.1 Methylococcaceae bacterium
CCATATCAGGCATGCCATGACCTTTGTCATCGCTTGGTGCATCAGCAATCATCACTTCTGTAGTCAGCATTAAGCCGGCAACAGAGGCTGCGTTTTGCAGTGCAGTACGTGTTACTTTGGCAGGATCAAGAATACCCATTTCAATCATGTCGCCGTATTCGCCAGTCGCAGCATTGTAACCGAAGCTGCCTGTACCTTTTAGCACTTCATTGAATACTACTGAAGGCTCGTCGCCTGCATTGGCTACAATTTGACGTAAAGGCTCTTCCATCGCACGACGCAAGATATTAACGCCGACAGTTTGGTCGTGATTAATACCTTCCAAACCAACCAAGGCTGATAATGCGCGAACCAGTGCAGTACCGCCACCAGCCACTACGCCTTCTTCAACCGCTGCACGAGTTGAATGCAGAGCATCTTCAACGCGGGCTTTCTTTTCTTTCATTTCAATTTCAGTGGCAGCGCCAACTTTGATCACAGCAACACCGCCGGCTAATTTAGCCAAACGCTCTTGCAGTTTTTCTTTGTCGTAGTCAGAAGTTGCATCGTCAGCTTGTGCACGAATTTGTGCAACACGGCTTTTGATTTGCTCTTCAGAACCGGCACCATCAATGATAGTGGTGTTTTCTTTAGTAATTTGGACTTTTTTCGCAGTACCCAGTTGATCCAGCTCTGCTTTTTCAAGACTTAAGCCAACTTCTTCTGAAATAACAACACCACCGGTCAATACCGCAATATCTTCCAACATGGCTTTACGACGATCACCAAAACCAGGCGCTTTAACGGCTGCAACTTTAACGATACCACGAATTGTGTTAACAACCAGAGTTGCCAAGGCTTCGCCTTCAACATCTTCAGCAACAATCAATAAAGGACGGCCAGATTTGGCAACGGCTTCCAGAATTGGCAACATGTCGCGAATGTTGGATATTTTTTTGTCGTAAATAAGAATCATGGGGTCGTCTAATTCGACGCTCATGCTATCTTGTTTGTTGATAAAGTAAGGTGACAAATAGCCACGGTCAAACTGCATACCTTCAACTACGTCCAGTGAATTTTCTAAACCTGAACCTTCTTCAACCGTGATAACGCCTTCTTTGCCGACTTTTGCCATTGCATCGGCAATGATTTGGCCAACCGCTTCGTCAGAGTTAGCTGAAATTGCGCCAACTTGGGCAATCGCTTTGCTGTCGGTACAAGGTGCAGCAGAAGCAACGATGGCTTCAACGGCTTTAGTGACCGCCAAGTCAATACCGCGTTTCAAATCCATTGGATTCATGCCGGCGGCAACTGCTTTTAAACCTTCGTTAACGATAGATTGTGCCAATACTGTTGCAGTAGTGGTACCATCACCGGCGACATCAGAAGTATGTGAAGCCACTTCTTTAACCATTTGTGCGCCCATGTTTTCGAATTTGTCTTTTAATTCGATTTCTTTCGCAACAGATACACCGTCTTTAGTAATGGTTGGAGCGCCGAAGCTTTTGTCCAAAATCGCATTACGGCCTTTAGGGCCTAACGTTACTTTTACTGCGTTTGCTAAAATGTTAACGCCACGGGCCATACGGACTCGTGCGTCATCACCAAATAATACGTCTTTTGCTGCCATTTTTTGTTCCTAACTTGTGTGTGTGATTATGATTATTAAAGGGTTTAGGTTTAACCTAAAATGCCCATGATGTCTTCTTCACGCATAACGATGAGGTCTTCACCGTCAACTTTAACTTCGTTACCTGAATATTTACCAAACAACACTTTGTCGCCAACTTTAACTTCCAGTGCACGCACTGTACCATTATCCAGTTGCTTGCCATTACCTACAGCCAACACGATGCCTTGGCTTGGCTTTTCAGCAGCAGAACCGGGTAATACAATACCGCCGGCAGTGGTCGTTTCTTCTTCAAGGCGTTTGACTATCACTCTATCGTGTAACGGACGTATATTCATTTATATCTCCTAACGTTAAAAATAAAAGGGTAACTGTTATTAGCACTCGCTAGTAATGAGTGCTAATGATAATGAGCTTTTGCAGTCTGTCAAGTTCTTTGGCATTATCTGCCCTTACCATATCGACTTAATATAACTTATGAATGACAACCAACTACTCCGCTATAGCCGTCAAATAATGCTGCCCCTTTGCGATATTGAGGGACAACAAAAACTTATTGCCGCCAAACTGTTAATAGTCGGTGCCGGTGGTTTAGGCTCACCCGCTGCCATGTATCTTGCCGCAGCCGGTGTCGGCAGTATTACTATTTATGACGATGACGAAGTAGAATTATCCAATTTACAACGACAGATTGCTCACCACACACCCGATATTGGGACTGATAAAGTAATTTCAACCCGTCAAACACTGAATAAATTAAATCCGGACGTCAAGGTAAAAGCAGTCAAACAAAGACTGGCTGGAGAGCAACTTGACAGGGAAGTAAAGGCTGCCGATGTGGTACTGGATTGTAGCGATAATTTCTTAACACGATTTGCGATTAATAAGGCCTGTGTTAAACATCAAACCCCCCTGGTTTCCGGAGCGGCAATACGCTTTGAAGGGCAGGTTTCGGTATTTACTCCCGGCAAAAACAACAGCCCCTGCTATAACTGCCTTTATAACAGTGACGGAGAAGAACTACAAAACTGCTCGACCAATGGTATTATAGCGCCCATTACAGGGATAATTGGCAGCATTCAGGCCTTGGAAGCGATGAAGTTGATTATCGCTATCGGTGAAACCTTAACCGGCCGGTTATTGCTGTTGGATGGCTTAACGCTGGAATGGAACACCATGAAGTTAAAGAAAAACCCCAAATGCCCAACTTGTGGAGAGCTGTAAGTCAGATTGGCAAAGTGCATAGCCTGACTTACAAAATCTTTATTTCCGGATGAACTCAGTCGTCACCCGGAAACCTGATTAACAAACGTTTTTTATTTTTTGGCGAGCTTGCTCTTAACAAAATGAATAGCTGTTTCAGCTAAATCATTTATAAAAGACGGACTATCGCCATGTGGCTCGGTTTCGCCAAACGGCTGACCGTTTTTCTGGGTATATTTATAAATAAAATAGCCTAATGGTACAAACGCCGCAGTCGCTATAACCAACATAATCAAAAATAGTTCAATAACTCCACCCATGACTCCTCCTCATTAATTTTATATAAATATTATTATTTTTTTGGTGAATTTTAATAATACGCTTTTTTAAAAAGAAAAACATCCCCTGTTAAGTGCTGTCAAATGTTGCGTAAAAAAATAGTTCATCGTATACTTTTAGCTGGCTTACTTGATCAAGCTAGCAACTATTTTAACAATCTACTGGAGGTTAACGATGAAATGGGAAACACCAAGCTATACAGACCTGCGTTTCGGTTTTGAAGTAACAATGTATATTTACAATCGCTAAGTAAATTATCCCAACTTAATTGTCGGGATTGTTTATCGTAAATTAAGAAAGGGGTTCGCAGAGAACCCCTTTTTTTTGCCTGAAAATCGTTATTCCCGTATCATTCCAGACTTTCTTCTTAGGCTTTCATCATGAAAATTAGAATTCTTGGTTCAGGTGCAGGTGGCGGCTTCCCGCAATGGAACTGCAACTGCCATAATTGTCACCGTTTACGCCACCAAACAATGAACGGCAAAGCACGCACCCAATCCTCTATTGCCGTGAGTACAGACAACAAAAACTGGTTGCTGTTTAACACATCCCCCGATATTCGTGCGCAGCTGGAAGCTTTCCCCGCTATTCAGCCAAAAGAAGGCATTCGTGATACGGGCATTAAAGCTGTCATGCTAATCGATAGCCAAATCGATCATGCCACGGGCATGTTGATGCTTCGGGAAGGCAAGCCGCTCGATGTTTACTGCACGGATATGGTCAAGCAGGACTTGACCACAGGTTTTCCCTTATTTACCATGTTGGAACACTATTGCACCGTCAATCATCATCCGGTACCTGTTGATGGCAGCAGCTTTACCATTCCCGCCATTGCTGATTTACGTTTTTATACCCAAGCCTTAAAAAGCAAAGCACCGCCTTATTCGCCACATCGTCATGACCCGCATGAAGGCGATAATATCGGCGTCATTATCGAGCAAATTTCTACCGGCAAAAAAGTATTTTATTCACCCGGCCTGGGCGAAATAGAACCCCACGTCATGGCGGCCATGCAAGCCGTTGATTGCTTGTTGGTAGACGGCACCTTTTGGACGGATGACGAAATGTGTACACAAAACATCAGTCATAAAAAAGCCCGCGACATTGGTCATTTGCCTCAATCTGGTGCAGGCGGCATGATAGAAGTGCTAAGCGGCGTAGCCAAAGCCCGCAAAATATTGATACACATCAATAACACCAACCCCATTTTAGACGACGATTCCGAACAACGTAAAATCCTTGATGCCGCCGGCATTGAAGTCGCTTACGACGGACTGGAAATCGATTTATAATTTTAGCTGAAGCCTATTTTCTTCACATTATCCATTGGATTCACCATGAACAATAACGACAATAAAGCATGGACAAAAACAGAATTTGAAGCCGCCCTGCGCGGCATGGAAAAGTATTACCACATTCATCATCCGTACCATACCCTGATGAACGCGGGACAGCTCACCAAAGAACAATTACAAGGCTGGGTTGCCAACCGTTTTTACTATCAGGTGAGCATTCCTATAAAGGACGCCAACATTCTGGCTAACTGCCCTGACCGCGAAACCCGCGCCAAGTGGATACAACGCATTTTGGATCACGATGGCCATCCCGGCGATCCCGGCGGCATTGAAGCCTGGATACAGTTAGGCATAGCAGTCGGCTTAACCCGGGAAGACATCACCTCACTAAAACATGTGCTGCCTGGCGTTCGTTTTGCCGTTGATGCCTATGTTAATTTTGCGCGTAGAGCCGAATGGCACGAAGCGGCAAGTTCTTCGCTGACTGAACTGTTCGCGCCCAAAATCCACCAGCAACGTTTG
The DNA here is from genome assembly GCA_037127995.1 of Methylococcaceae bacterium. Taxonomy (GTDB): domain Bacteria; phylum Pseudomonadota; class Gammaproteobacteria; order Methylococcales; family Methylomonadaceae; genus Methylobacter_C. Next base: position 4,969 of record JBAXXH010000228.1, read on the forward strand.
GACAACTGGCCAGAACACTACCCGTGGGTTGATATAGAAGGTTACAACTATTTCCGTAAACGTCTGACCGAAGCACGACGTGATGTGGAGCA
>JBAXXH010000229.1:0-5044 GCA_037127995.1 Methylococcaceae bacterium
TTTACACCACTGGCACCGATCGGGGAGGCAGGCTAGATGATTATCAGGTCTTTAAATTTGAGTCAGTTGCTTAATGCGCCATAATTTTTAGGTTCAAGGTAACTAGCAAAAAATAAAACCCGCCAAGTTTTGCCATACTACCTTTTTTAATTATGCGGCTTGTTTTTTGTCGCCCAAAATGCTTTCAGGAACGAAACCATTTAGTCCTATATCTGATGAAGATATGCCTGCAACTTCACATTGTGAAAGCAAGGTTGAAATAGCTTCATAATAAGCCATTCGCCTGCCGCTATCGAATTCAGAAGATGATTTTATTTGCTCCGCAGATTCTTTTAATGAAACGGCGACTTCTTCTAAAACAACTAAAGCATCTCTATTTTTTAACATGGTGTATTTCCCCCAATATGCCTTCTAAAATATTAATTTGTTGCTCAAAGTTTCTTATTTCTTTAGGCCAATACGTTGAAATAAGATACTTAAGCTCATAATCAGAAACTACTCTATCAATATTCTTGTTGGATTAGCTATTTTTTCATTATGAGATTTAACCTGACCCGATAATGACTTTATTGATTTTTCAATTTTACCTTTTTTCTGTTTAGACCATTGCTCAAAAAAACCATTATGCCTGCCACCGCCTTTTGCTATTTCATAATCATCATTTTTCATTGAATGGATTATATCAGGATTGCCATCCCCATCAACCAATAGATGCACTCCATTTTTGGTTGTAATCCAATGCTCACTGTTCCTGGTATGAATACAGACGCGTTTGAATTTATCAATAAAACTCATCCCGGTTGCCCCTTTGGATCCATCAACCTGTAAATGGTGCGTATTCTGATTAATTTGAACACCTAAAACCTAACGCATCGGTGGAAGTGACTTTTACTCCAAGTGTTCAACTTGAGTCAAGGAATACATTTTTTTGCGAAATTATTTATCTAAAAGTCTATATAAAAAAATTATTGGCACTCTTAATAAGAGAGTGCTAGAATTCGCAAAAAGTTTTTTCCCCAGGAGATACCATGAGTAATGCATTAGCTTTGCCCGTTAATTTATCGGTTGGAACATTTGATGCCTATTTGAATCTGGTTAGGCAAATGCCCAGATTGACCTCTGAACAGGAGCGCGAGTTAACCTTAAGGTATAGAGATGAGGGTGATTTGGAAGCGGCGCGAGAATTGGTCATGACCAATTTACGTTTTGTCGTGCATGTTGCCAGAGGCTACAGTGGTTACGGTTTGTCAATGCCGGACATTATTCAGGAAGGCAATATCGGATTGATGAAAGCGGTTAAACGTTTTGATCCTGATGTTGGTGTGCGCCTGGTGTCTTTTGCCGTGCATTGGATTAAAGCCGAAATTCATGAATATGTCATTAAAAACTGGGGCATTGTAAAGGTTGCAACCACCAAAGCTCAACGTAAACTGTTTTTTAATTTACGTAAATCCAAGCAGGATATCGGCTGGTTATCAAATGACGAAGCCATGGCGATTGCAGAGGATTTGAAGGTTGATCTCAGTGACGTTTATGAAATGGAAAAACGCTTGGGCAGTCAGGATATGTCATTCGATATGCCCGTTGACGAGTCTTCAGAAGAAAGTTGCGCGTATCCTGCAAACTACCTTCAGCAACACGGTGCTGATCCGTCTGTATTGCTGGAAAATGCTGATTGGGAAGGTCATGGGCAGGAGTTGTTGGCAGAAGCGATGGCAGGTTTGGATGCGCGAAGTTTGGATATTTTGTCAAGTCGCTGGTTGGCGGATAAAAAAGCCACCTTACATGAGCTTGCTGCACGCTATAACGTCTCAGCCGAGAGGGTCAGGCAGTTAGAACAAAATGCTATGAAAAAGCTTAAGGCGGCTGTTGTTCTGGAAGCTTGACAGATTATCGAAAGCAATAAAAAAAGGCTTGCCGATTTTATCGTTAAGCCTTTTTTTGTCTGCAATTTTAGCTTTGGGCATCCTGTCAAATTAATACAATCCCTGTTTTTTGAGTCATTTAACAGGTTTTTTTGTTAAGCAGGATGGAGCAGGTTTAATACGGTTTGTGCTTGTTCTGCGGCTTCAAGACCCAGGCTGGTCAAATAACCGCCATCTTCCTGTGTTAACAGTCCTTTATCGTACAAACGTTTTGTGGCAGCAATTATTTCGGGTGCCGCTGTTGTATGTACCTTGATTCCTTCTTGTGTAGTGCTCAGGTTGTAGCGAACCAGAATGTTTATTTCGTCTACAATGTCTTGGGTATAGGGCATGGTTAATCCTCACGATTTATCGATACAAGAGGGTATGATAAAGCTATTTTCAGCTAAGGAGTATTTTTTTTCAGTAATACGGTTAACAAAGCCACGTTATCAGAGCGGGTATTTATCTGTTTTTACCCTGAAAAAGTGACATAACGCCATTATTTTATACTAATAACGACGCACCGAATTATCACAGCTGCATGACCAGGCATCAATACCGCCGGTTAAGTTGGCAATATTTTTATAGCCGGATTGTACCAGATAATTGGCGGCTTGCAGGCTACGCATGCCATGATGACAGATCACAACAATTTCCTGTTGCGGATCCAGTTCACTGAGCCGGTTGGGAATTTGATTAAGAGGAATCAAAACGCTGCCGGCAATATGGGCGAATTGAAATTCATGAGGATCCCTTACATCCAGCAAAAACAGGGTTTCTTTCTGCTGAATTTTGTTGTTTAACGCGGTGGCTGATAGTTGTTTTACGGTCATAGTGATTCTCTGTTAATAAAGCGTTCCAGGCGCTGCATGGCGATGGTCATTTTAGCGATAGACGTGGTGTAAGCAAAACGCAGGGTGTGATGCGCTTCATGGCTGCCAAAATCCAGTCCCGGTGTTATGGCAACCCCTTCCGTTTCCAAAAAATCCAAGGCAAATTGATGGCTGTCATCGGTAAATTTTTTGCAATTGATATAAATATAAAAAGCACCGGCGGGTTTAACCGGTATTTCGAACCCCAAGTTCAATAGATTATCATAAAGAAAATCCCTTCTGGCGGCAAATTTGGCGCGTCTGTTTTCAAGTTCTGTCAGGGTATTTTCATCAAAAGCCGCCAAGGCGGCATATTGCGACGCTGTGGACGTTGCGATATAAATATTTTGGGCTAATTTTTCAGTGGCTTCAATAAACTCATCAGGCACAATCAGCCAGCCAATGCGCCAGCCGGTCATGCCAAAATATTTTGAAAAGCTGTTGATTACAAAGACATCGTCACTAAACGCGAGAGCGGTGGTCGCCTGATTATCGTAAACGAGCCCATGATAAATTTCATCCGAATAAAAGCAGCCGCCCAGCGCATCAACGGCCTGAATACAGTGTTTTAATTCTTCAGGGCTAATCAGCGTTCCGGTAGGATTGGACGGGGAGGCAATCAAAACGCCTTTTGTGGTTGGCGTCCAATGCGCTTTGATATGGTCTGCAGTTAATTGGTAACCGGTACCGGCAGCAACTGGGATGGTTTTGGTTTTGCAACCTAATAAGGTAGCAACGTTACTGTTACACGGATAACAGGGGTCTGCCATCAATAGTTCTTCGTTCGGGTTAAGGCTGACTCCAAGAGCCAGTAAAAACGCACCAGAAGCGCCAGGGGTTACAAAAATACGATGTTCGTCTATAGTTACACCATAACGCTGTTGATAAAAGGTGGCTGTTTTTTTACGCAACTCTGGCAAACCTGCGGCAGGCGTATATTTAACCTCGCCTGTCTGAATGTGCTTAATGGCGGCATTGGTAATGGTGGGTGGTGTTGGAAAGTCAGGTTCACCGATTTCCATGTGAATAATATCGACGCCTTGCGCTTCCAATTGTTTGGCTCTGCGTAGCAATTCCATGACATAAAACGAAGAAATGTCTGCATTTCGCTCTGCCGGTTGTTTGCGCATAATGAGAGTGCTCATAAAAAAACGTCAATGATACCAATAATCCTTGCTAATTGGTGACTATTCTGCTAAAAATGCGCAGTTTTTATTTATCCTGTCTATAGGAGTTAATGGATGACCGATAGTACTAAACCGATTGTTGCATCACCTTTCAGTTTTGCGCCTTACAAAGAAAAAGAAGGCGAAGAATATATGGCTGACGCTCAATTAAAGCATTTTGAGACCATTTTAAAAAACTGGAAAGCCGAATTAATGCACGAAGTAGATCGTACCGTGCACCACATGCAGGATGATGCCGCTAATTTCCCTGATCCTAATGATCGGGCGACACAGGAATCAGAATTCAGTCTGGAATTAAGAACGCGTGACCGTGAACGTAGACTTATCAAGAAAATTGATGATTCCCTTAAAGAAATTGAATCAGGTAGTTATGGGTTTTGTGAGTCCTGTGGCATTGAAATAGGCATACGTCGCCTGGAAGCCAGGCCCACAGCTACTTTGTGCATTGACTGTAAAACCCTTGATGAAATTCGGGAAAAACAAATGGGCTAAAACAGCTTGTCGTGCTGGATAATCAACCTTATAGGGGCCGGTTTGCTCCTTCGCCTACCGGTGCCCTGCATTTTGGTTCCCTTTTCACCGCTCTCGCCGGGTTTTTACAGGCCCGGTCACAGCAGGGTCAATGGTTACTGCGTATTGATGATCTTGATACCCCGCGCAATGTTAAAGGCTCGGCGGACAACCTGTTAAAAACATTGGAGGCCTTTGGCCTGCATTGGGATGGTTCTGTCGCCTATCAAAGCCAAACGCTCGACGTTTATCATGAAATTCTTGATAAATTAACCAAAGATAACCAGGTTTATCCTTGTACATGCAGTCGAAAAACAGTGGCTGCTATTTATTCCGGTGCTTGTCGGGATAAACAGACCTTCCCTGATAGTCCTCATTCCCACCGTCTTAAAACCGATAACAGCGTCATTTCTTTTAACGATGAGTTGCAGGGCTTAATTTCAACTAATTTAGCTCGGCAGCATGGCGATTTTATTTTAAAAAGAAAAGACCGGATTATCGCTTATCAATTTGCGGTAGTGATTGATGATGACCATCAGGCTATTAATCATGTCGTGCGCGGCTACGA
>JBAXXH010000230.1:0-5013 GCA_037127995.1 Methylococcaceae bacterium
TGTCGTCTATATAATAATGTCATCCCTTCGGGATTTTGGATTACCTGCATATTTATACCAATTTGCCTTCGAAGGCTTTCTTTAAATATCTATAATCATGCTATCCCGTTGGGATTATGTCTTTTAAGCCCGAAGGGCTGTCATGATTATAGAAAATAATATATTCATTTTCAAAACCCTGAAAGGGTGACATTATTATGTCGTCTATATAATAATGTCATCCCTTCGGGATTTTGGATTACCTGCATATTTACACCAATTTACCTGCAAAGGCTTGCTTTAAGATGCTTTGGCGCAGGGTTTCTGCCTGTTGCAAACTGTTCTTAATGGTTTCTTCTACTTTATCGCAGATGGTAAGTTTGTTTTCTAATTCATCAACGATGAGTTGTTGTTCTTCTACTGAACAATTAGGGACTGGTGCATTTTTAATTGTCGCCTGACTAACTGTATTTTGTCCAGCTGATGTAACCATATTATCGTGAATGTATTTACGCATTTTTACAGTAGAAAAATAGAAAAAAAAATACTTTGAATATGCTTTTTGAGGATGCAGTCGAAACCTAATAAAATGATCGCAAAATGCCCAATTGTCTTTTTCATTTTGATTTGACACATGAACTAATTTACCAACCAAATCTTTACTCCCATTTACTCTTACACAAATCAAGTCGTCTTTTTTGATTTTATATTTTTCAATTTCCTTCTCATTCATTACTATTTTTCTAGGACTCGATTTATCGATAACATTGTTGGTTATATCAGCAAGCCTTAAAACTTTATATTCTTCTCCGTTTGTTCCTGTTCTTTTTGATAATCCATTTTGTGAGGTATCAACAAAATTTTCAAATGGCAATAATTCTTTACCTTCAAACGCCGATTTCAACAAGCTTTGTAGATATACTTTTAATTGCTGTTGTGCGGTTTGCAGTTGTTGTTTGCCATTTTCTAATTCGCTGAGTAGTTCTTCTATTTTGGCGACTATGGCTTGTTGTTCAGGGAGAGGTGGGAGTGGAATGTCTAAGTTCTTTAAAATTCCCTGACTGATATTCGGTTGTGCTCCACCAATTCCTTGCTTTACTAAACTAGGTTTTTTATAAAATAAAAAGTTGAATAAATAATTTGAATCAATGTTTTCATTTTTGTAAATACCACAAATAGCTTGGTTGGTTGCTGCATCAATTCCTAAGAACGCTAGCTTGCCGATTGTTGCACCATATAACGCAATCAATAAAGTTCCTTTTGGAAAAACTTTGGCACTTGAATTTTTAACTGCATCTTCTGAAATATTTTCTTCTGTATCAAGTATCAGACCTCTATCTAATTCGCCTGATTTTACCCAAGGAATATTGCCTTGATAGAATTTGCTATTGGTGCGTTTTGGTGTGCCACCGCTTGTGGTAAGACATACTTCTCCCAGCTTCTTTATTTCCCAATGCTTCGGTATATCCTTTATCTTACTCATTATGCCGCTAATGCTTCGTTTAATTCGTTAATAATATCGTCTGTTTTATCGCCAAACAGTTGCCACATTTTCCCCAAGCCGCCTTGGGCATTAAACGGGTTTAAATCAAAATCGTCTTTGTCGATGTGGAAGCTGTTGACCACATAATCCTTGATCATGCGTAGCCATTGCATTTGCTCTTCATTAAACTTGGTGGCTCCTGCTTGTTTCTTAAACACCCACGCCTGAAAGTTCTTGTCCACCGTTTTATCGTAAGCCGTTAAGGTAGCATCCAAGCCGCTAACTTTGCGAATCAGTGAAACTATGGCCGTCAGTTCATTGCGTGGTGAGCCGTTGCATTGCTCCAAGGCTTCGTAAGCCCGCCACACATTCACCGGGGCAAGGGTGGGTTTGTCATTTTGCAGTTTTTCCAACACGTCTTTTATCAGGGTGTAAGTCAATTCCCGTCTACGATAGGGTTGGTTATAAAAAATCTGTAAGGCCATTAATTCATCTTTGTGTACCAGTATCCATGCCGTAAAATCGGCTATTAATTCGCTGGCTTTGTTGAGGTTGTCTTGGTCCCAACCCACATTGATGACTTCATCGGGATTGGCTAAATCAATTTTTTGTTCGTGTGCCTTACGCACGTTTTCAATATAATCATTCAAATCGCCGGTAAATACGCTGGCAGCTTTGTGCTGTACTTGTTCAATTTTGGCTTTTATGGCTGCTTGAATGTCTACGGGCGCTGCACCAGCCATTTCTATTCTTACTTTGCTGTCAATGTCTTCCAACACATCGGGGTTAAACGCATTCAATAGTTCCTTTACAACCAGCGCAACACTCTTACCACCGGTTTTTTCAATAAACTGCTGTTTTTCTTTTTCGGTGATTTGTTTGTCCAAGCGGGTGAGTCGATTAGCCAAGGAGGTAAATAAGGCTTCATCTCTTGCGCCAACGGCAACGGCTTGTAATAAGTCTTTTAGTGGAACGCCCGGCTTTTTCTCCAAAGGTCGGCTATCCGTTTTTAAACTTTTGGTGACACCGATGGCATCGATAATGACAAAATGGTCTTTGGTGAATTTTGCCGTGGGCGTCACTTTTCGGAGGCTATCCAGATCAATGGTACGCGTGCCTCTGCCCTTCATTTGCTCAAAGTAGTTTTTGCTTTTTACGTCGCGCATAAACAGCAAACATTCCAGCGGCTTAATATCGGTACCCGTCGCGACCATATCGACGGTGACGGCAATGCGTGGGTAATAGTCGTTTCTAAATTGTGATAACACCGACTTGGGGTCTTCGTCCGTTTTATAGGTTATTTTTTTACAGAATTTATTTTCTTCGGCAAATTCTGCTCTGACAATGTCAATAATATCGTTGGCGTGACTGTCTGTCTTGGCAAAAATCAAGGTTTTAGGCACTTCAAACACGCCATTTTTATCATAACGGTCTTTAAAAATAAGCGGAAGCTGTTCTTTGAAAGTTTTGATGATGGTTCTGATTTGATTGGGATTGACGACGTCTTTATCCAATTGCTGTTTGGAGTAGTTTTCGTCTTCGTCCTGCAACGCCATGCGTTTCTTTCGGCTTAAGCGTTCACGGTGTTCTACATATTCGCCTTTCCAAATAGTGGCACCTTGTTGGGTTATTTTGGTATCAATGATAAAGACGTCGTAACCGACATTGACGCCATTTCGTGTGAATATTCACTGACCAAGTTTTGGTCGAAGTAGCCAATGGTGCGTTTGTCGGGTGTGGCGGTTAAGCCAATTTCAAAGGCATCGTAATATTCCAGTACTTGTTTCCAAAGGTTGTAAATGCTGCGGTGGCATTCATCAATGACGATGAAATCAAAAAACTCAATGGGCATTTTAGGATCATACTCAATGGGTGGGATTTCTTTGGGCTGCCAGCTTTTTTCATTGGGATTTTCTTCTTCTAAACTTTCATCCAGTTCAGTGCCTTTCAATACCGAATACAAGCGCTGAATGGTGCTAATGCACACTTGACTGTCAGAGGCAATGTAACTCGATTTCAGCCGTTGAACGCTGTATAACTCGGTAAACTTTCGGTTATCGTCGTTCGGCACAAACGACATAAATTCCTGTTCCGCTTGCTCCCCCAGATTTTTGGTATCGACCAAAAACAACACCCGCTTGGCTTTGGCATATTTCAGCAAACGGTAAATGGTGGTAATGGCCGTAAACGTTTTTCCAGACCCCGTTGCCATTTGTATCAAGGCTTTGGGCCGGTTTTGTTTAAAGGACGTTTCTAATTGAGTAATGGCGTTAATTTGACAATCACGCAAGCCTTCAAGGGGCAATGCGGGTAAATCGTGTAATCTTTTACGAAGCGATTTATCGGTTTTAAGCCAGCTTCGTAAGGTTTCCGGCTTATGAAAGCTAAAGATTTCTCTTGCTCTGGGCTTAGGGTCGGTAAAGTTGGTAAACCGGGTGACTTCACCAGTGCTGATATAAACAAAAGGCAGCGGTTCATTGTTAAGATGTTTGAGTTTGGCATTGGCATAATCTTCACCTTGTTTTTCGTGAATATTTAAACGATACGCCTCCTCTTTCCTCTTGGCTTCAATAACGCCGTAGGGTTTGCCCTCGACAAATAACACATAATCAGCAGGCCCGACATCCGTCAAATATTCTTTAACGGCTACACCCACGCCAGCATTTAGATTGATTTGCTTAATACTCTGAATAACCCAACCACAAGCGATTAATTGCTTGTCGATGTTATCTCTGGCTATTTGCTCGGGGTTTTGATTTGTCATTATTTGATTTTATAGGGTTTCCAACATTGCGTATTTAGACCCAATCAAGCGGCAATCTATTGACTGCAATCATGGTTTTTTATTTTGGGTTATAAGTTTTTTAAGCATGATAATCAATAAGGTAAGATTTAATTAAGCGGTCAAAACAAATCGATTATTTGGATTGGCTAATAATCTAAAAATGGGTTATTAAAAACACTGCAAACTTGATTTTACGAAACTGGTTGCTGCGTTAACTTTAAATACTTTTGATATAACGAATCATGATCTTCGACATGTTGGGTGTCTTTATCTATGCAATCGACCGGGCAAACTTCTACGCATTGGGGTAAGCCATGATGGCCAACACACTCGGTACACAATTCCGGATCAATAACATAAATATCCTCGCCTTGTGATATGGCGGCATTTGGGCATTCCGGCTCACAAACGTCACAATTTATACATTCTTCATTAATAATAAGTGCCACAATAATTCCTAATTAAATTTTTCTATTAAACGCTGGTGAACCGCATCAGGGACAAAGCAGGACACATCGCCCTTCAGTTGCGCAATTTCTCTGATCATGGTTGAAGAAATAAATTCATATTGTTCGGCAGGTGTCAGAAACATGGTCTCCAGTTGTGGCGCAAGACGGCGATTCATTCCCGCCAACTGAAACTCGTATTCAAAATCAGATACCGCGCGCAGGCCTCTTAAAATGACATTAGCGCCCTGCTGCCTGGCACAATCAACCAGTAAATTATCAAAACCAATGACCCGTACATTGGTAAATTCCGGCGTCAC
>JBAXXH010000231.1:0-5001 GCA_037127995.1 Methylococcaceae bacterium
GCTTGTTTGATATAGTTTTTCATCCAGTTTTTACCCAATACATGGCGGGCAATTTCCACGACAATGTAATCCACGTCCAACTGCTCTTCGCCATCCTCAAAGCGCTGTAAACCCTGTACGCAAGACGGACAGGACGTCAGCATTTTAACCGGGCCATCGAAGCCGTCAGCGCGTATCTTAGCGGTATTATTCTGTAGCTCGGCAGCTTTACTGAAACGCACTTGCGTTGAAATATCCGGACGTGCAACGGCTAAAGTCCCGGACTCGCCGCAACAGCGCTCAGATTTAAGCACTTCCGAGCCAATCAAGGCATTAACCGTCTTCATGGGATCTTGCTGTTTCATCGGACTGTGGCAGGGATCATGATACAAATAACGGGTACCATTAACACCTTCCAGCTTTACGCCTTTTTCAAGCAGATATTCGTGAATATCAACCATACGACAGCCAGGGAATATTTTGTCAAACTCATAATCCAGTAACTGATCAAAACAAGTGCCGCAACTGACGACAACCGTTTTGATGTCCAGATAATTTAAGGTATTGGCAACCCGATGAAACAGCACCCGATTATCAGTGGTTATTTTCTGTGCTTTATCAAGCTGGCCCGCAGCACGCTGCGGATAACCGCAACACAAATAACCGGGCGGCAATACCGTCTGCACGCCTATCTCATAGAGCATGGCCTGCGTCGCCAGACCGACTTGAGAAAACAAGCGTTCAGAGCCGCAACCCGGAAAATAAAACACGGCTTCGGAATCGGCACGGGTTTTATTTCGATCACGAATGATGGGGACAATTTGATCACTCTCAATACCCAGCAACGCTCTTGCCGTTTTAGAAGGCACGTTATCCGGCATTTTCCGGTTGGTGAAATGGATGACAAATTCCCGCATCGCCGGTTTGCCTGTTGATGACGGCGGGTGTGCCAGTTGCGTCCTGCCCCACGGCCTGAGAAAAAAGTTACCTATACGCTGGGCTTTATAAGACCACTCAATCAGTAACTTGCGCATAATCTTAATGCTACTGGGTCGACTGGTCGATAAAAAGGCAATCGCCGCTGCTTTAATCGGATTAAAACTCTGCTTGCCCATTTTGCGTAACAGATTACGCATATTCATGGACACATCGCCAAAATCGATATCAACCGGACACGGATTAAAGCATTTATGACACACGGTACAATGCTCCGATACATCCTCAAATTCTTTCCAATGCGTGATGGAAATCCCGCGTCGCGTCTGTTCTTCGTAAAGAAACGCTTCTATCAACAGCGAAGTGGCCAGGATTTTATTGCGCGGTGAATATAACAAATTGGCGCGTGGTACATGGGTGGAACACACCGGTTTACATTTTCCACAACGCAAGCAATCTTTGATGGAATCCGAAATCGCACCTATATCGCTTTGCTGCATAATCAACGATTCATAACCCATCAGGCTAAACGAGGTCGTGTAGGCCGCTTCCATACCGGCACCCGGCATTAATTTGCCACGATTGAAACGGCCTTCCGGATCGATACGCTGTTTGTAATCGTGAAAACTGGCCAATTCTTCAGGGCTTAAAAATTCGTATTTGGTTATGCCAATACCGTGCTCGCCAGAGATTACGCCACCCAAAGAGCGTGCCAACACCATAATCCGGGCTACGGATTTATTGGCTTCTTGCAGCATTTCATAATGATCGGAATTAACCGGTAAATTGGTATGTACGTTACCGTCACCGGCGTGCATGTGCAGTGCCACAAACACGCGACCCCGCAAAACTTCCTTGTGTACCGCGTCAATGCGCTCAACAATCGGTCGAAAATTATCGCCCTCAAAAATTTCTATTAACCGTGGCAGTAATTCCTGTTTCCAGGACACCCGTAAAGAATGATCCTGTAAACGGTGAAATAAAGTCGGTTTCTCGGCACGATTGGTTAATTCGCCGACAATAATACCGTGGCCGTTGAAAGCCGCTTCAGCTTGTGGTAACGGTAAATCGAGATTGTCATATTGCCACTGCCACCGTTCGCGCACATGTTCCACCACCGACAGCGCCTGAGCACGCCGGTCGCCGATTAATTCAGTTTTATCGACCCTGTCCTCATAAGAACGTAACGGCAACTCGCCTTCCAAAAAGTGACTTAACGCAAGACACAAACGCAATTTATTGCGCAGTGACAATTCGATATTGATGCGCTCGATACCGTCACAATAATCGCCCATGCGCGGCAACGGAATCACCACATCTTCATTGATTTTAAAGGCATTGGTATGTTTGGCAATGGCGGCGGTACGCGCACGATCGAGCCAGAAAGTTTGCCGGGTTTCAGGACTGACTGCGATAAAACCTTCTGCATCACGCGCATTACACAAACGCACGACTTCGGAAGCGGCCAAAGCAACTTGCTTGTCGTTATCGCCAACAATATCCCCGATCAACACCATTTTTGGCCGACCGTGATTCTTGGCTTTGCTGGCATAACCCACGGCTTTAACATAGCGCTCATCAAGATGCTCAAGACCGGCCAGCATGACCCGCATCTCACCACTTTTAGGCAAAGCCGCCAGATAATCACGAATCTCGACAATGGCTGGCACCGCCTCGCGAACCTGACCGTAAAATTCCAAACAGAAGGTACGGGTAAAAGCAGGCATCTTGTGCAAAATCCAGCACGCTGACGTAATGATTCCGTCGCAACCTTCTTTTTGAATACCTGGCAGGCCACCGAGAAATTTGTCGGTAACATCCTTGCCCAGTTCGCCTTTTCGAAAATTTGCACCGGGAATGACTAGCTCTTCTTCAGACAGCAACTTGCGGCCTTTCGCGTCAAAACGTTTCAACAAAAAGGTAACTTGCTCCTGATCGTGAATTTTGCTTAGATTATGATTGATTCGCACCACTTCCAGCCAGTTGCCGTCAGGTGTCACCATGCGCCACGACAACAGATTGTCCAGCGCCGTCCCCCAAAGCACCGCTTTTTTGCCACCGGCATTCATCGCAACGTTGCCGCCAATACAGGACGCATCCGCCGATGTAGGATCACAGGCAAATACCAGACCGGCATTGTCCGCCACATCCATAACGCGCCGAGTCACTACACCCGCACCGGTATTAATAGTTGCGTAAGTCTGTTCGACACCCGGCAGACTGGCCGCCAGCTCCAGCGGATCTATAGTGATCAGTTTTTCGGTATTAATCACTGCGGAATAGAGCGTCAACGGCACCGCGCCACCGGTATAACCTGTACCGCCACCACGCGGAATAATGGTGAGTCCCAGCTTGATACAATCACGGACCAAGTGACCGACTTCTTCTTCGCTACACGGATACAGCACCACAAACGGATATTCAACCCGCCAGTCGGTGGCATCGGTAACATGAGATACACGGGCAAAACCGTCAAAACAGATATTGTCTTTACGGGTATGTTTGGCTAACAAAGCCAGCGCCTTACGCCTCATTTCCCGCGTGTTTTTAAAGTGCGCTTCAAAGGCATTGATGGCCTGATGTGCGGCTTCAATCAATTGTGTGACCCTCCGCGTTCGATCAGGATGTTCGCTTTCATCCTCTGCATCGCGTTTATGCATCTGCTTAAGACGATGCCGTAACGCGACCAGCAAGGCTTTGCGGCGTTTACTGTTATCCAGTAAATCGTCTTCAAGATAAGGATTACGCTGAACCGCCCAAATATCGCCAAGCACCTCAAAAAGCATTTTTGCAGAACGGCCGGTAACCCGTTCGTCACGCAACGATTCCAGAATATCCCAGCTCTCTTCACCCAGCAGACGAATGACGATTTCGCGGTCTGAAAAAGACGTGTAATTATAAGGAATTTCGCGTAACCGTGCTGGCGACGCATCGGAAAACAAGGGGGGGAATTTTGAATCCACTGATATTCTGCGCTTTGACGTGATTAACAAAGCTCATTGTAACACTCGCAGATGCCAGCGAAAATACCAAAAGTTGTGTGGCCTTAATTATAGTTAAATAGGGGGAGCCGACTCAGTCAACATTATGAACGCAAAAAAAGCCAATAGAGGTCAGGCTCTGCCTGACTGTCAGGCAAAGCCTGACCTCCATCTCTTTTAACTACCGCTGCGATTTTGAATTTCAGCTAATAGCTTATCGACTTCTTTTCTGGGAAGATAATCCAAATCCCAATGACTGGTGTAACTTTCCTTTAAGCGTCTTCTGCCTTGATGAAGCTGTTCAGGTTCTTCAACTCCAGGAACGGCTGCTGTGCCAATACCGCTCTCAGAAAGAATGATTGGATTTTCTGTATATTGATCACTTTTTAACAAGCTAACCATTTTTGCAAATAGCTGATTCATGTCGCCTCCGTTGAGCCGATCCATTTTTAGATGATTTTCTTTAGTCTAACCTAACCCCTCTTTTCATTTAAGCAAATTTTTTAAACTAATGTCAGGTATTGATGCGCTTTTGATAGTAAAATCAGCCAGGGAATGGGCTTAACTGCATCAGGAAGAATTAATAGAGATTTGGGACACTCAAAAATTTCACGCTATTTCTCCTTTGGAGTAAATGAAAATTAAACAGCTTGCACACCGACACTTATCGCTTTTTGCCGGCTTTTGAAAATGGGGTGGTTAATTTGTGGAGGTCAGGCTCTGCCTGACTCCATGGTTAACGTTCATTGTTAACAATGGTGTTCCAGGAATATCAGCCAGTAGTGTGGATTGTTTCAGGTAAGAGGAGGACAAGGGCTTGAAGCTACACCGATGCTCGTCGGGGATTTGCAATCCCGACCGAAACATTTCAGCTGACTACAGCAAATACCAAACCTTAAGAACAGGGTTGCAAACCCGTCCAGCTTGGCTTGTTATAAAAACTCCGGAGCAAAACTTAATCTGTTGCCCCCAAATGATTGAAGGAAAAATAAAATGATAGCGTTAAGACAATTAAAACGAGTACCTAGAAATCATAAAATTGTGATCGACGTGCCTGAAAGTATCCATGAAAACCAAATGATGGAGGTTATTTTGTTGTGCAAAG
>JBAXXH010000232.1:0-4998 GCA_037127995.1 Methylococcaceae bacterium
TTTGTTTGTTGGTAATGGTTACGCCCATTTTTGCCAGTTTGGTTACATATTGTTCTGGCGTTTGACTGGCGTTGTTGGTTGCTAAAATAAAGGGGATTTGCAGATCATGCAGAGTTTGAAAAAAATCGGTCAAGCCTGGTATCGGCTGTGTGCCATGCCATAAAACACCATCCATATCGATGATAAGTGCATTAATATTAGTAAAAGGTTGCATGATAATGGGTTCTCAAAAATAGGGTTTTTTAGGGTGTATTGGGCTATTTGTTGTTGATTGGCATGGCTTGGGTTTTATTCGTCCGTTTTAATGGCTTGAGGAAGAAGTTCTGCCAATATCTGACGCGCCCGGTTATCGGCACCGGAAGGCAGTTTTTGGGGTTTATTGGTAATCCATGCTGCAATATCTTTCCATGCCGTAGGCGCTTGTAGATCGCGCAATAACATGTGATAACCCTGTTGATAGAAGGCCACGGTTTTGTCTGTTGCATCGCTGGCGAGAAATTTTTGTAAAAATGCGTAAGTGGGTTTTTTTGGGATAATCTCATCTTTTTCACCATAAAGCATCAACGTATTTCCGTGCAGTAGTGTTGCGCTGTTAAAGGCTTCATCCATTAAATTGGTCAGTCCATAGACGGTTTCTATACGAGTCGCTCTAATAACCAAAGGATCACGCCCCAACGCCCGGAGCATTTCAATATTATCAGAGGGCATAACCTTTACACCTTGTCCGGTCAACGTTAGCCACGGCATGCTATGTGCCAACGTCCACAGCAAACCGGTTTGATACCAGGGCATGGTTGACCTTGCCCAAAGTGCGGGCGCGACAAGAATAATTCCGTCTACGGCTGGCATTCCGGCCTGGCTCATGGCATTTATAATAATGGCACCGCCCATACTTTCACCCAACAAATAAACGGGGCGGTTGGGATAACGCTGTTTTATCAACCCTATCAAGGTCAGCAAGTCGTTGGTATAAGCCGCGCCACCGGCCCATAAGCCACGTTTGGGAGCGCCACCAAAACCACGTTGATCGTAAGCAAAACAGGCGATGCCTTGTTTACTGAAATAGTCACCCGGCTGTTGAAAAAACAGGCTGTAATCATTAAAGCCGTGCAAGGCTATTAATATTGCCTGAGGATCTGTCTTTGGCAACCAATGGCGAAACGGCAAGTTGGCACCGTCTTCTGTCAGAAACAAAGTCTCGCTGAGTCTGGCGGTATTATTTTTTGCGCCCGGTGGATAAGTCATTGGCATACAGGCCGTCAATGACGTAACCAGCAAAACCGAAATTGTTAGGTACAACTTTTTTATGTACTTGGTTATCAGGTTATCCAATTTATTTTTCCAGCTTCAATAAGGGCTTTTAGAAAAGTTTACTTGAGTCAAAGGCAGGTGCTGTAAAGTAAACTTGGCGAATATCACCCTTAACAAAGCGAAGTGTTCCGGCCAGATCCTTAACCCGCTTGATAGCCATTGGTATTATGGGTAACCCAGCGCTCAATTTCGGTGACTAAAAGCTCTTTTTTCCAAAAAGGTACTTTTGATTTTAAGGCTTCCATAATGTATCGGCTGGCATCAAACGCATCGCCACGGTGGGATGACCACACGGCAACCAGCACGATAGTGTCGGCAGGCAAAATATCGCCCACCCGATGAATAACCAGACTATCAATAAGTTGCCATTGTTGTTGCGCTTCAACAATACATAATTCCAACTGTTTTTCAGTCATGCCGGGATAATATTCCAGAGTCATGCCTTTAACGGTATCACCGTCATTGAAGTCACGCAGGGTGCCTATAAAAATACTGGTCGCCCCAATAGCTCCAATATTATCCGTTTTTGCCTGCTGGTAAGCCTGAATTTCCTGATACGGATCAAATGCCTCGGCAGTGATTTTTATGGTCATCTTTAGCCGCCGGTAACCGGCGGGAAAAAAGCGACGATATCGCCGTCCAAAACGATGGTATCCAATTCAACATAGTCCATATTAACCGCCGCCAAGGTGTTGGGAGGTAAGGGTTTGTCAAGGTTGGTTTGGCTCCAAACCTCATGGACGGTTATTAAACCGGTAAAGGTTAAATCGTCTTCCGAGCGGCCCACTCTTTCTTTTAAACTGGCAAAATATCGTACTTTAATTGACATAATGATTCACGAGGCTAATAAAACAATAGATAATAAAACACTTTTTAATCATTATTTTACACACATGAACTACACTCCGCACTTTAATCAGGCTGGCGAAGCTCACATGGTCGATGTTGGCGCAAAAGCGATCACTCAGCGGTCGGCAGTTACCGAAGGCTACATTGAAATGCATCAGGAAACACTCCAGATGATTCTTGGCGGTGAGCATAAAAAAGGCGATGTACTCGCCATAGCGAGAATTGCCGGCATTATGGCCAGCAAAAAAACCGCAGATTTAATTCCGCTTTGTCATCCTTTGCCCATTACGCATGTAGAAATAAACCTAAGCGCTGAAACCGAAAAAAACCGTATCCGTTGCCAAACAACAGTAAAAACCAACGGTCAGACCGGCGTAGAAATTGAAGCCTTGTGCGCTACTCAAATTACCTTGCTGACTATTTATGATATGTGTAAAGGCGTAGATCGTGGCATGATTATCCAGTCTGTGCAATTGCTGGAGAAAGAAGGGGGTAAATCAGGACGCTGGCAACGTAATAAATAACGGTGAACGGGTGAATCTTCAAGGTTTTTAAAAATGCACACCCGATTTTGATACACTACAATATCATACAAGACAACCACAGAGATAATAATGCCGATTACCTTAAAAGAGCTTGCCGATTTTTGTGATGCCCGGATTGTAGGGGGCGATTTAGCAACAACCATTTATTCCGCAGCCGATATTAAGTCGGCGCAAGCAGGACAGGTTACCCAGTTGACGAGCAGTCGATATGCCCGGCATATCAAAAACTCAACCGCTACGGCCTGCTTTATTGCCAAAGGTTTTGCTGTTGATGACCTGCCGGACAGCATGGCCCTACTCGTTTGTGCTGACCCGGAAATCAGTTTTATCAAGGCAGTCGAGTTGCTGCATCCTGCCAGGATTTACAGTCCACAAGTTGCGCCTCAGGCTGTGCTTGAAAATAATGTGACCTTGGGTCAGGGGGTCTATATCGGACCTTATGCCGTGATTGGCGAAAACGCGATAATAGGCGATGGCAGTACTGTATTGGCAGGCGCTTATGTGGGTAAAAATGTAAAAATAGGGGCGAACTGCAAAATTTATCCTTATGCCGTCATTTACGATGAGGTGGTGGTGGGAAATAATGTCATTATCCACTCAGGGTCTATTGTCGGTGCTGATGGCTTTGGCTATAAATTTAGAAATAATGTCCATGTTAAGGTGCCCCAGGTCGGTAATGTGATTATTGATGACAATGTTGAAATTGGTGCCAATACCTGTATTGACCGGGGCGCGTTGGGCAGTACCCTGATAGGCGCAGGCACTAAAATAGATAATCTGGTACAGATTGGCCACAATAACAAAGTGGGTAAAAATGTGATTATGTGCGGCCTAACCGGCGTGTCCGGCTCCTGTAATATTGAAGACTATGCCATTCTGGCGGGAAGTTCAGGGGTTGCTGATCATGTGACCATTGGTCAAGGTGCTGTGGTAATGGCGCGATCTGGTGTGGCAGGTGATGTAAAAGCCGGTACCCAGGTTTTTGGCAGTCCGGCAAAAGACAAAAAAACCGCTTATAAAGAGCAGATTGCACTCAGCAAACTGCCTGATCTGCTAAAAAAAGTTAAGATGCTGGAAGAAAAAATCCAGGCACTTGAAAAATTAGAAGATTAGCGTTTGTTTTTTAAGATATTTATCAGTTTTTTAATAAAAAAACAACGTTCGTTAGAACAACCTATAACGAATAACCCAGTATTATAGTAAACTATATCAACACAAAAAAACGGTTCAGCACGATGATAGTAAAAGACAACGTACACTTGCACGAAATCAATAAATTTGGCTCAATGGCTGAGCGTTGGTGGGATACTCAGGGCGAGTTTAAAACCCTGCATGATATTAACCCGTTACGCCTCCAGTTTATCCAGGGTTATATCGATATTGCCGGCAAACGCCTGGTTGATGTGGGTTGTGGGGGCGGTATTTTAACCGAAGGTCTGGCTAAACTTGGCGCTGATGCCTTGGGTATTGATCTCAGTGAAGAGCTGATTGATATTGCTGATTTGCATGGTCTGGAGTCGGGTGTCAATGCACATTATCAAAAAATAAGTGCAGAAGCATTAGCCGAGCAACAACCTGAAAGTTTTGATCACGTTACCTGCATGGAAATGCTGGAACATGTACCCGATCCGGGTTCAATCATTTCTGCTTGCGCCACATTAGTCAAACCCGGCGGCATGGTGTTTTTTTCTACGCTTAATCGCAAACCCAAGGCCTATATATTAGCCATACTTGCTGCCGAACATATTCTGCAAATGTTGCCTAAAGGCACACATGATTATAAAACCTTTATCAAACCGTCTGAACTTAGCCAGTCAGCCCGCGCGGCAGGTCTTGAGCTTCAAGGTATGATAGGGATTGAATACAATCCGTTTAACAAACGCTTCAGCACGGGCAAAGACATCGATGTTAATTACGTTGCCGCTTTTAAACGTATTGAGTAAGCGCTGATGCCGACTGATTTTAAATTATCCTGCGTGTTGTTTGATCTTGACGGTACCTTGCTGGACACCGCGCAGGATTCGATTTTATGCCTGAATAAGGCTTTAAGCCAACATGGGCTTACGACCGTTAAAGCGGATGCCGTTAAACACTATATTTCATTCGGTGCGATTGCCATGATTAACGGAAGCGTGGATCATTCCATTTCGGAGGCGGTTCGGGCAGATATTCTGGACACCATGCTTGATCTTTACGAAAACAATATTGCCCGGCACACGGTTTTTTTTAAAGGCATGTCAGACACGCTGGATGCCATTGAAGCGCAAGGACTGAAATGGGGCGTAGTCACCAA
>JBAXXH010000233.1:0-4962 GCA_037127995.1 Methylococcaceae bacterium
CAATGGAATAAATTCCTGCATAAAAGCTGGGACACTTTCTGTAAAACCGCCATTTCAATGGATCATCTACGCTTTTGTAATGACAGAATGCAGCGATTACCCGCCGGTTTTGAACTCCATCCCCGAGTTGCCAAAGTCATGGATAACCGCCGAAAAATGGCGGCGGGCGCACTGCCTTTGGATTGGGGGTTTGCTGAAAACCTGGCTTACGCCAGCCTTCTTTTAGAAAAACATAATATTCGTCTCACTGGTCAAGACGTAGGGCGCGGAACCTTTGTTCACCGCCATGCGGTATTACACAGCCAAATAAATAACAAGACTTACACACCAATTAAACATCTGGACAAAGATCAAGGCAGTGCACAAATTTTCGATTCCCTGTTATCAGAAGCCGGTGTATTAGGTTTTGAATACGGATACAGCACCACAATGCCAAATACCCTGGTCATCTGGGAAGCGCAATTTGGAGATTTTGCCAATGGTGCTCAAGTGGTTATTGATCAGTTTATCAGCTCCGGGGAAACCAAATGGGGGCGCTTGTGCGGACTGGTCATGTTATTGCCCCATGGTTTCGAAGGGCAAGGCCCTGAACACTCATCGGCCAGACTGGAGCGCTATTTACAACTCTGTGCCGAACATAACATGCAGGTTTGCAACCCGACGACACCCGCACAAATATTTCATTTATTACGCCGCCAATTAATACGTCCGTATCGAAAGCCGCTTATTGTTATGAGCCCTAAAAGCCTGCTGCGACATAAACTGGCAGTCTCCACACTGGAAGATCTGACCACTGGAAAATTTCAGCCTGTCATCGGTGAACAAGATGATATTAATCCCAAAAAAGTTACCCGTTTTATTTTATGTGCGGGTAAAGTATATTACGACTTGTTGGAGGCGCGTCGAGTGGATAATCTCCAGCATATTGCTATTGCCCGTCTTGAACAACTGTATCCTTTTCCGGATAAATTACTTAAACTGGAACTGGCAAAATACCCGCTGTTAAAAGATTTTATCTGGTGTCAGGAAGAGCCTAAAAACCAGGGGGCTTGGTATCAATCAAAACATCACTTTACCGATACTGTGCCAGCTAAAATAAGCGTCACTTATGCCGGACGTGAAGCATCGGCAGCACCGGCTGTCGGCAAGTTTCACGTTCATATAGAACAACAAAAAGCTGTCGTTCAATCAGCCTTATACGGCACCCCTTCAGGAAAATAACATGAGCATCGAAGTCCTAGTTCCCAATCTACCCGAATCTGTTTCTGACGCAACGCTGATTACCTGGCACAAACAAGCTGGTGACTACGTTAACAAAAACGAAAACCTGGTTGATCTTGAAACAGATAAAGTGGTACTTGAGGTAACCGCACCCGAGTCCGGCATACTGAGTCAAATACTCAAAGAAAATGGCGCTATCGTTACCGGCGGCGAGTTACTGGCCTTATTGGAAACTGAAGCGGCTCAGGCAAGTCCTGCCACCGATAATAAAATAATTGCCCATAAAACGCCGGAACACAACGATGACGATATCCCGTTAAGTCCTTCAGTCCGTCGCTTAATCCATGAGAATACCCTGAACCCTTCGGTAATAACCGGTACCGGAAAAAGTGGCAGGCTTACTAAAGCGGATGTACTGGAACATCTTAATAAACCAACACCGGCTCCGGTAAAGACAGAAAAAAAACCGCCAGTTTCCAGCCCTGCAACTGAAATAAAAACCGAAACAGCAAACCCCATAGAATCAATAGTGATTGTCTCAGGTCTGCGCCCTGAACAACGTGTCCCCATGACCCGCTTAAGGGCAAAAGTGGCCGAGCGTTTATTGCAGGCACAGCAAAATGCCGCCATGTTGACAACCTTCAACGAAGTCAATATGCAAAACGTCATTGATCTTCGTAACCAATACAAAACCCGGTTTGAAGAAAAACACGCCGTCAAACTGGGCTTTATGTCCTTTTTTGTTAAAGCCTCAATTGAAGCTTTAAAACGTTTTCCGGCCATTAATGCTTCCATAGACGGCAACGATATCATTTATCATGGTTACTACGATCTGGGTATTGCCGTCAGTACACCACGCGGCCTGATTGTGCCGGTATTGCATGATGCCGATCAACTCGACTTTGCCGGCATAGAAAAAAGTATTGCCGATTTTGGCGGCAAGGCCAGAGCCGGCACCTTAACCTACGATGACCTGAAAGGCGGCACTTTTACCATTACCAACGGCGGCGTGTTTGGTTCAATGCTGTCAACGCCCATACTTAACCCGCCGCAATGTGCTATTTTAGGGATGCACGCAATCAAAGAACGTGCAGTTGTGGAAAACGGCCAAATCGTGATCAGGCCGATTATGTATCTTGCGCTATCTTACGATCACCGTCTGGTGGATGGCCGAGAAGCAGTACAATTTTTAGTGACTATTAAAGAATGCCTGGAAGCTCCCGCTCACCTTCTACTTAACATTTAATATTATGCCAAACAAGCAAACACATTACGATGTCATCGTCATCGGCGCGGGACCTGCCGGTTTTGCCAGTGCTGTTCGCTGTGCGCAACTGGGCTTAAAAACCGCCTGCGTCGATAACTGGCGAAATAAAAAAAGCCAGGGCCGATTGGGCGGAGCGCATCTCAATACCGGAGGCGTTGCCTCCATGACTTTGCTGGAATCCGCAAAAATTTATCATCAACTCAACCATGAAATAGCCAAGCACGGCATTCATGCCGAGTCGATTTCACTAGATGTACCGTTAATGATTCAGCGCAAAGACAAAATCATTGAAGACATCGGTCACAAAATGGCGGACGTGTTCGCGCATCACAAAATAGATCACATTCATGCCAAAGCCCGCTTATTAAATACCCGGCAAGTAGAAATCACCCACCTTGAAACACTGGTGCATTCCGTGATTGAAGGCGCACATATTATTCTGGCGACCGGATCAAACCCAATCACCTTACCTTGCGCCCCGATAGACAATGAATTTATTATTGATTCCATTGCAGCGTTAAATCTTAAAGAAGTCCCCAAAAAACTGGCCATTATCGGTGCGGGCGTGGTCGGTCTTGAATTGGCAAGCATCTGGCATAGACTGGGAGCCGAAACGATACTGCTGGAAGCGCAGGAAAACTTTTTATCCTTAATTGATCAACAAATTTCGGGCGAAGCTTATCGCATCTACCAGCAACAGGGTCTCGATTTACGTTTGGGTGCCCGAGTTATTTCTGCAAAAAAGGGTAATAAAAAAGTAACTGTAGAGTATCAAGACCAAGACGGTACTCACAGCCTGCGTGTCGATAAACTGATCGTTGCCTGTGGTCGAAAACCCAATACCGGCGATTTGGCTGCACCTGAGGCTGATTTATTATTGGACGACAACGGCTATATCTATGTTGACGATAATTGCCGCACCAACCTGCCCGGCGTTTATGCCATTGGTGACCTGACTTTACTGGGACCCATGCTGGCACATAAAGGCATAGAGGAAGGCGTATTTGTTGCCGAACTGATTGCCGGCATCCATAATCCGATTAACTACGACAACCTCCCTTGCGTGGTTTATAGCGAACCTGAAATTGCCTGGGTAGGTCAAACTGAACAAGCACTGCGGGCCACCGGAGAACCGGTTAAAATCGGCATCTATCCCTTAACTGCAACCGTTCGTGCACTGGCGATGGGCAAAACTGAAGGCATGATTAAAATCATAGCGCATTCAGAAAATGACAAAATACTCGGTGTTCACATTATCGGCACCCAAGCCTCTGAACTGATAGCCGAAGCCGTGCTGGCAATGGAGTTTTCGGCCAGCAGCGAAGACCTGGCAAGAACCATACATGCCCGTCCGACCTTGTCGGAAGCCGTGCATGATGCAGCGCTTATGCTTAAAGAACGGGGCGTCACTTTTATCGGCCAGTCAATAAAATAGAACGCTACAATTCCGCCTTTCACCTGATAGCGTCGATAATCGGTCATAGATTTATCGTATTTGTTATTTCAATTTTGGTTGATCTTCGTAGGATGGGTAGAGGCGCTAGCCGAAACCCATCAAACCCATGCCGAATTACCAATATATCTAAACAGAACCTTCTTTAAATCCCGGTCATCATCAAGTTTCGATGAGGCTATAATAAATAGTGCGATGTGATACATTTTATGTGGTAGTAGCAATTCTAATTCGGTGTATGTCGCTTCGCTTATACACCCTACGCGCTATCCCAAAATAAGTAAGTAATCGTTCAAAAGTCTTTTAACATTTCTTAACATTACAAAGTGCTTGCCGCAAGGAGACTATATGAAGTTGACGGTATTTTATTTTGTTAAAAGACTTTTGATTACCTACTTAAGTGCTTTGTTGGTGACCCGCTTCAATCACGTTTTTACTTGGACGTGCTGTTAGATAACTAACAACAGAAGTCTCAATATAGACTTTACGCTTATTCATTTATTTATCTTTCGTGAATGTTATCCATGCGGCGCAATGCGCTAACGCTATTGCGCCCTATGAATAAACCTTACCGTGTTGAGCGTAGCGAAACTCCGCTGGAGCGTTGAGTTAGGCAATTTTTTATTTAAAAACAATGCCTTCTACAAATCAATCGAGTCTGACCCTATTGATTTGACCCCATTGATTTTAAAATATTCGTGTCAATTTGGGGCTTGTGTAATTTGTTGTAAGTTTTCATCAACAAACATTTGTTCTGCCCAATTCATAGCCTTTTGTCTGGCTTTTTTTAACGTTGATACTTCTTCATTAACATTAAGTTTTTGCATGTATTGATGCGTTTTTACTCTATTTTTTGAAAACCTGTAAACATTTTCATAAGCAGCAATGGCTTTAGGCATATCATTTTTTATCCCTAAAATATCACCGATATTTTGCCAAGCATTTGATCGCCCAGTGAAATAGCCAGTGTCACGTCCGCCCCTATTTAATCCTCAACACCACCTTTTATCCCGATGTGATT
>JBAXXH010000234.1:0-4880 GCA_037127995.1 Methylococcaceae bacterium
TTTTATTAATACTACTGAATGGACGCTTTGAGTAGAGATCAGGGTGTCTGAAATTTCGGCAACTGATTAAATCTACCCGGGTAAACGGCGGATCCTGAATCAGATTTTGGGTGGCAAATATGACCGTATCGCGAATCTCTTTACTGATACGATATTGACCGTCTTCCAGTTTAAAGAACCGTTGCAAACGGTCCGGTGAGACATCGGCAGCAATGCCGATGGGATAAACACCTTCGCGGGCACGAGTAATAGACCATTCATCCAGATCCGTAGCAAAAATCTGAAAACGCAGTGATTGCCCGGTTTTCGCCATGTATTCTTTAAGTAAAATCGCAAGCGAATAAGGCTCCTCACCGCTAGAGCAACCCGCAACCCATATCCGCAATTCGGTGTTATCGGGCTTGCCTTCAAACAGCGTTGGCAGTGCCAGATTACTGAGCGCCTCGAAGGCTTCGGCATCTCTAAAAAAACTGGTCACGTTGATCAAAAGCTCCTTAAACAGCCTGTCCAGCTCAACAGGATTTTCTTGCAGAAACTGTACATAGTTGTCCGGATTTTTGATCTGATGAATATTCATGCGCCGGACTATCCGCCGTTTAATCGTCGTTGGCTTATAAGCCGACAAGTCATTACCGGTTCGATTGTGCAGCATAAGAAATATTTTCTGGATAGGTTCAGAAGTTACCAGTGTCTCAGGTTTAGCACTGTAAATACTTTTAAAGTAGGGGCCTTTACTGTATTGAATCAGCTGCGAGCCCATTTTTTCCGGGGGCAATACAAAATCCACATCACCCAAGGCTATTGCACTACTGGGCATACCGTCGAATTTTGCTGTTTTCGGCTCCTGAACCATGGTCATGCCCGATGCGCCTTTAATAGCTTTAAGACCTAAAGTTCCATCAGTACCCGTCCCTGAAAGAATAACGCCGACGCCCATTTCCCGTATATCTTCTGCCAGTGACCGTAAAAAAAAGTCTATGGGTAGATGTGCTGAATCATGTTTCTGACAATCCACAAGATGTAACCGGTGATTGAGCAAGGCCAGATTTTTTCCTGGCGGACAGACAAAAACATGATCGCTTTTTAAATAGATACCATCCTCAGCAGTTAAAACCGGCATATTGGTAAACTTGCTCAGCAAATCCGGCAGAAGACTTACATGCCCGGGGAGTTGATGGGTGACCACGATAAAAGCAAAACCTGTTTTGTGCGATAAATTAGCAAAAAATAATTCCAGCGCCTCCAAGCCACCGGCTGAAGCGCCTATACCCACTACAGGCATTACAAATGCTGCATTTCCGGGCTTATTGTGATTGATTTTTTTATTAGCGATGGCTTTCACTGAGTGATCCTTGAGCGGTTATTTTGCCGGGACGGAGTCACAACCGATTAGAGTAGATGTTAACAAGACCTGCCTGTTAAGAGCAACCGCTATGTATACGACATTGTCAGGCATAAGTAAATACGTATAAATACCTAAGTATTTGTACGTATGTACTTATTTTACAAATGGTATACAGTGATTATTAATAAATTTATCCGCTTTATTTGCTGTCGGCAACTACCCGTAATTCGGCCATGAACTTGAGCCAAGTATTCGCCCGTGCCAGAAAGCTTTTAAAAAAAACCGGCAAGACCAACCGCATGTTTTAAACCGTTTTTGAAGAAACCAACTCGTTTTTAAGCTTATAACTCAATACAAACATTATCTTTAAGGAGACATAAAATGGCCATTACACGTTACGAACCTTGGAGCTTGTTAAATCAATTACAAAGAGAACTACTGAGCTCCCAAGATGAAAAAACCACAGAAGGATCAATTGCAACTGCCGAATGGGCACCTGCAGTTGATATAAAAGAAGAAGTCGATAAATTTGTTATTTATGCCGATATCC
Source organism: Methylococcaceae bacterium (assembly GCA_037127995.1). GTDB lineage: Bacteria > Pseudomonadota > Gammaproteobacteria > Methylococcales > Methylomonadaceae > Methylobacter_C. The sequence goes on from JBAXXH010000234.1 coordinate 1,896, forward strand.
CGGGAGTCAAGCCGGACGCTATTGAAGTCAGTATGGAAGCAGGTGTGTTGACGGTAAAAGGCCAAAAAGAGTCCGAGACCAAAACTGAAAAAGAAGGTTATAAACGGGTTGAACGCACGTCCGGTTCTTTCTATCGACGCTTCAGCCTGCCCGATTCGGCAGATGGCGAAGCCATTAATGCAAAATGCAAACACGGCGTGCTTGAGATTATTATTCCCAAACGGGAAGCCGTTAAACCAAAGCGTATCAATGTAACTTCAGAAGAATAATTCAAAGTCTTCATGATGACTGAGCAGGCAAATTTTTTAATAAAGAAAACCCGGTGACTCAGCTGTTAGATAAATAACAGTCACCAGCTTTACAACCCGTATTACACCCAGACGGGAATCGTAAAAGACCGGTAAATCGAAATACCGGCTGCCAGGAGGCTGTCCGAGAATAGGAACCGTAGCGAGGGGAAGGCATTTTGAGTCAGATTTTTTGATCATTTGATATAAACAGTTTGTGCGTGTTACGAAAATGAGCTGACAATCTGGCCGAAACGGTTTTTCCGCAGCAGGTTTTCTATTCTCGGACAGCCTCCTAGGGGTATTAGCAGCGAAGGCGATTAATGATAGCTGCATTATCATTAAGACTTGGAAGCGCCTGCCATATCAATAAAAAATTTGATTTGTTGATCCTTGATGAGGAGCTCAATGCCCGCGTTTTTAATATTTGAGCTCGAAAATAATCCATTGTAATCAGCTAAACATAACGACATGCAATATAAAGATTACTATAAAATCATGGGGCTAGCCAGGGATGCCAGTCAGGATGAAATCAAACGCGCTTATCGCAAACTGGCACGTAAGTATCATCCCGATGTTAGCAAAGAAAAGGATGCCGAGGCAAAGTTTAAGGAACTTGGTGAAGCTTATGAAGTCCTCAAGGATCCCGAAAAAAGAGCCGCTTATGATCAATTAGGAGCCAATTGGAAAGCCGGACAGGACTTTAGGCCGCCGCCAAACTGGAATGAAGGTTTCGAATTTAGAGGTACTGGTTTCACTGGCGATGAGGCAGGTATCTACAGTGATTTTTTTGAACAATTATTTGGCCGGGCAGGGTTTCATCCAGGCGACAGGGGACAATATAGCATCCATGCGCGTGGACAGGACAGTCATGCAAAAATCTACATTGACCTGGAAGACAGTTTTCACGGGGCAACGCGTAATATATCCCTAAGCACCCCGGAAATGGATGCACAAGGTCATGTACAGGTTAAACACAGAAGCCTGAATATCAAAATCCCGAAAGGTATCAAAGCAGGCCAACATATCAGACTGGCAGGTCAAGGCAGCCCCGGCTCGGGTAGCGGTCAAGCGGGTGACTTGTTTCTTGAAATAGCGATTAACAGCCACCCGCTTTATCGAACTTCAGAAGCGGATGTTTATCTGGATCTTCCCGTTACACCTTGGGAAGCCGCCTTAGGTGTCAAAATAAAAGTACCGACCCCGGAAGGCAATGTTGATCTTAAAATACCACCCAACTCCAGACAGGGCAGCAAACTGCGCTTGGCAGGTCGCGGCTTACCCGCCAAGATTCCGGGCGATTTTTACGTGGTGTTGCAAATTGCCCTGCCACCGGCCAATACCGCGCAAGCCAAAGCGGCTTACCAAGCCCTGCATGAACAACTTGATTTTAACCCGCGACAGGCTCTGGGAGTCTAATCAATGAACTCACATGATTTATCGTTAGTGCATACCGGAACGGTCATTGAAGAAGACAACTTGACACTGGAGCAACTGTGCCATGCTTGCGATGTGCATGCAGACTGGATAATCAGCATTGTTGAGGAAAGTATAATTGAGCCCCAGGGAGAAGATAGTCGTTTATGGCGCTTTTCAGGGGCAAGCCTGATACGCGCCCGTTCTGCCCTCAGATTACAACGTGATCTGGGGATTAATCTGGCTGGCATTGCTCTGGCACTGGACTTGATGGAAGAGCTTGAAAGTCTGCGTACGCAAATAAAAACAGGTGGACATGTCTGAAAAAACAAGAGGTGTATCATCCGAAAAAAGCTTGTTACCACTGAATTTTCCAAAAAACGTATTATTTAAAACCATCACCCCTAGAGGAAAATATTATGAAATCAACCCTGATACTCGTCGCTGATAACAGTCGTGCACGCATCTTTACTGTTGAAACACCCGCTTCTCCGTTAGAAGAAATCGAGGCAATGGCTCATACCGAAGCTCGTTTACATGATCGGCAAATTACTTCTGACTTACCCGGCAAGATTAAAGGCGAAGGTAATGTTGGACATGCTTTTGAGCAACCCACCGACCCCAAAAAACATGAAGCCGACAACTTTGCACATCGCCTTGCCCGTTATTTGGAAGACGCACATAACGCTAATAAATTTGAACAATTACTGATTATTGCAGAGCCCTCTTTTCTTGGCTTGTTGCGTAACCAACTATCTGAACTGGTAAAAAAACGCGTCTGTTTTGAACTGGATAAAAATATCACAACCCATAGTGTTGATGACATTCGTAAACATCTCCCGACGTTTTTGCCAAGTCATTAATACATTTCTCAAAGCCTTGTGTTATGTCAAACTGCCTTACACAAGCTGAATTTTTAAAAAGGTGAATCATTATGCAATTACCATTACAAATTACTTTTCGCGGAATACCTCATTCTGATGCGGTTGAGGCTAAAATTCGTGAAAAAGCCGGCAAGCTGGATAGATTCTGCTCGCATATCATGAGTTGCAGGGTTGCAGTTGAAGCCGAACATCAACACCATCACCAAGGCAATCAGTATCACATTCGTATTGATATAACCACGCCTAACAAGGAATTGGTTATTAGCAAGGAGCATTATGACAAACAGGCCCATGAAGATATTTATGTCGCCATTCGTGATGCCTTTAATGCAGCCACAAGACAACTGGAAGATTACTCACGCATTCAGCGCGGCGATGTTAAAACGCATAACTGACAA
>JBAXXH010000235.1:0-4861 GCA_037127995.1 Methylococcaceae bacterium
AAAATTTTTATTAATCATAACAAGGATGCAATTTCTAACTTCTTGAGGACTTAAATCTGAGCCTCCGGTGTTCAGACGCTGGAATAGATCATACTTGGCAGTTTCATCACTTTCCTTCAAGATAATACTTACATTAATTTTCGATCGCTTAATTATGAGCCGAAGTTCCTGGCTAAATGAATTATCAATATCATCAGGATTATTCCACTTTTTACCTTCTAGGCTCGGGAGGTATTTGGTACCAGTAAGCATAAGAGAATCAATATTGTTTGAGTTTTCGTCCTTAAGAGTTCCCATAAAATGATAAATTGTTGACAGTCGTTGCAGACCATCAACGACATCCCAAATCCCATCCTTTCTTTGGCTTACAAATACGGGAGGAATTGGGATACCAAGTAAGATTGACTCAATCAAATTAGTTTTCTGAGCGTCGCTCCACCGATAAAACCGCTGAAACTCAGGATGAATATCGATTTCTTTATTTTCATATAAAGAAGCCCATTCGCTGATAGACATGGCATACCCATCAGTACGGATCTCTTTACGCTTTTCATTTACTTCTTCTATTAATGACATTTACATTCCATCTGAATCTATTTGAGTTCATAATAAATTACTATCTGAGCTTGAGTATATTCAACTTTTTTTTCAAACTCAGTTACCAAGATATATCTTTAAGTCCTTAAACACTAAACTAGATAATATTCCACTTTTGTGTAAAAAACAGTTTAGCATCAATGTGAATTTACTGGGTTTGGCTTAATATTGCTGGTCAGTTTACCGGAAAGGGGGCTTTTCCAAAATCTAAATACGAAGAACATGACATTATTTTTATTGAGCTCATTTATAAAAAGTCTTGGGCACATTTGCCATATAACTCCCGTAACCCCATCATACTAACAGCGACCAGACCACCGCCAACCCAGCGTTTAAAAAGCAAGTCATTGCGAATAATCGCGTTATAAGCTTTAAAACTGAAGACATGTCCAATGGAAACGACCGGTAAAAGCGTCAGTGCCGTTAGAAAATGCAAATCAACGGATAAGGCAATAAACGTCGTCATTTTGATGCTTACCAAGATAAACCATAACACAAACAAAGTACCCCGCAATTGGTGTTTCAGGAAAGTCATTTAGAAATCGTGATGGTAGGTGCTGCAACTTTAGGTAGTTCCGTCATCGTCATCTGAAACATCTGCGACAGCACCCGAAAGGCATTTTTATTCCACGGATAGCCTGGGGCTGAATCTACAGAATAATACTTGTCCTTGTACTTTACCGATAAGTCCGTGTCAGGCGGACTACTCTCTGTTTCTTTAATCGCTAAAGTGAACGGTGGATTATCTAAAACAACCGGTGTGCGTTGATCCTTGCTGATGTCGCCTTCCGGCTCGGTAGAAAGGGTTCGACCGATAAAATAAAGGATATTGCTAAAACTTCTAAGCCTAAACCTGCCATGCAGGGGATATTCTCCACCGGGATAGCCGGGGCGAATATCGACCAACAAGTCGTTGGGCGCGTTTAATTCTGTCTCGTCATTGAGTCGATGGCGTTCTGTTCCAGACAATAGGGATGGATCGTAATTAGTTATAATCATGCGTCCAACCGTTCGCTTGTCGAGTCGATAAACATCTTGTTGTTGATCTAGGGTGATCGTATATTCCTTTTCCAGTGCCTGGAAACCTTCGGGGGTCATACTTTTGATCGGCAAGCTCCAGTGCTCTTCAAATATCAATGGTTCGAAATAAAGCTGATCACGATCTTGTATAGAAGACAAATGCAAAGCCATGCGCCGAAACAAGGTGTAATTATCCCTATTTCTGGGACTGTTATGATAAACCAGATCCCTACCGTTTTCTCGGGTACGAAACTCCAGTACTGCGAGTCGTAGCAACAGATCCACTTCTACGTTTTGCCTTAGAAGTTGGCTCAGTTGATCCTCCGTCATCGGCGTCAACAAGCGCTTGGTGAATTCTGCACCCTGCATGGGAACAATGCTTATAGTAGGATTCTCGGCAGCTCCAACCCCAAAAACAGGCATAAGCGCCGAACCGTTAAGGCCGGTCAGTGCTGGAGTGGCACCGATATTGGCTTGAAAGTTCAACGTCGCAGCAATATTAGAGATACCGGAAAAATGGATAGGTTCGTTATGCTGAGCTCTGGCGATATTGAGGAGCAGTTGTTTCGAAATGTCATTGGCGGTGGCTTCGTTATAAGCCAGAGACATGTTGTCGAGTGCCAAAGGCGAAAGACAACCAGACAAACCCTGAGAGAGGATAATTAATGCGACAAAACGGAGAAAATGCATTTAAACATCACTACCTATCGTGAAAAATAAGGGTTTATTATAAAGCACTTCCAGAGTTTTCTCTTTCGTGGTTTCATTTTCTTGTTGAACTTTTATTATAGATTAATACGTGGCAAGTAATGTCTGACAGACTCTGAAGGACTGCTTTTCAAGACTAATCAGTCGTCACCGGAAACCGGTGTATGTCTCTTGATGGCCGAGTACAACTGCTCAGCACATCGAAAAATAATCATCGACAAAATTTGCATCCGAAGAACATGACGTTGTTTTTATTGAATTCACTTATAAAAAATCCTGAGCCTGTTTGCCATATAACTCCCATAATCCCATCATACTAACAGCGACCAGACCACCGCCAACCCAGCGTTTAAAAAGCAAATCATTGCGCATAATCGCGTTATGCGCTTTCAAGCCCAGGATATGTCCAATGGCGGCAACCGGTAAAAGCATTAGTGCCGTTAGAAAATGCAAATCAACGGATAAGGCAATAAACGTCGTCATTTTGATGCTTACCAAGATAAACCATAACACAAACAAGGTGTCCCGCAATTGGTATTTGCTGACATTACGCATATAAACGGCCACCATCAAGGGTGCTCCGGTCAAAGACATACCGGCTATGTAACCGCCTAAAACGAGCAGCCCCCTATCTGCCCAGACATGACGACTTTCAATGCCCCGGTTGAGTAACCAGGTAAAACCATAAAACAAAGTGACCGAATAAATGAAGCTATTCAGCCATAAAACCGGCAGATTTACCAGCCCAAAAACTCCTATGAGAGCAGGCGGGATAATGTAAAGCGAAGAGTGGCGCAAATACTGCCAGTCGACATTGTGCAAGCGGTTAAGCAGGGTTAAGCCGGAAAAAAACAGTAAATGCACACCAATGATTGGCAACCATAAAAGCGGATTATTCTGTACAAATAACATCAGCGGCAATCCTAAGGCGGCACCGCCAAAACCAAGCCCCGTCCTGACAAAGCCGGTCCAAATGAACACCAAGGCAATGGACACCAGTTGGTAAAGAGAAAAATCGAGTAACATCATTTAAAAATAGTCTGCTTTATTTTGAATAGCCGTTTTGGCTTCCAATCAGTTTTTCAAAAACCGTCGTAAGTTTTCAGTCCCCCTCTTTTCCAAAGAGGGGGACTGAAATACTTACAAACCGTCAAATTCCTCTATAACCCGAGGTAATCGGATAGCGTCGATCTCGACCAAAAGCTCTGCTGGTAATCCGGATTCCCGGTGGGGATTGTCTGCGTTTATATTCATTTCTGTCGACCAGATTAATGGCCCGGGCAACATCCTCACACCGGAATCCGGCAGCAATGATTTCTTCAGCGGATTGATCCAGCTCTACATAACGTTCCAGTATCGGGTCTAAAACCTCATAAGGCGGTAACGAATCTGAATCGATTTGATCAGGCGCTAATTCAGCAGAGGGTGGACGGGTAATAACCCGTTCCGGAATCACTTGAGATAGTGAATTACGATAACGAGCCAATTGATAAACCAGCAGTTTAGGCACATCTTTGATGGGTGCAAAACCCCCTGCCATATCGCCATAAAGTGTTGCATAACCCACACTCATTTCGCTTTTATTACCTGTCGTCAACAACAGCTTGCCTTGTTTATTGGAGAGTGCCATTAAAATGACGCCACGGCAGCGTGCCTGAATATTTTCTTCAGTGGTATCTTTGGTTGTGCCCGCAAAAACATCGGCCAACATGTCCGTAAAGGCATTAACGGCGGGTGTTATAGGAATGGTGTGGTATTTAACCCCCAAAGCTTCCGCTTGAAGTACAGCATCTTCGTTACTTATGTCTTGCGTGTAACGGGAGGGCATTAACACGGCTTCAACTTTATCCTGTCCCAGCGCATCAACCGCCAAAGCTAAAACCAGCGCAGAATCAATGCCGCCGGACAAACCTAAAATTGCACCCTGAAAACCGTTTTTACGTACATAATCTTTAATACCCAGCACCAGAGCCTTATATTCACTGGAAATTTCATTGTAAAGCGGCGCACAAGTGTCGGCTACCGGATGATTGCCGTCAAATTCAACGACACTGATTTGTTCTTTAAATTCTTCTGCCCGAAAGACAATATCGCCTTGCGCATCAGCGACAAAGGATGCGCCATCAAAAATCAACTCATCCTGCCCGCCGACTTGATTAACATAAACCAAGGGGATTTGGGCGGCTTTAACCTGTTGGCAAATAATAGCTTCGCGTTGATGGATTTTTCCGGAATTAAACGGAGAGGCGTTGAGAGTGAGCAGCAATTCTGCTCCGGCTTGTTTGGTCGCGTCAATAATGCCGCTTTTCCAGACATCTTCGCAAATTGTCAGACCAATAAAAGTGCCATTAAACTCAATCACACAGGGCTTGTTACCCGCAGTAAAATAACGTTGCTCATCAAATACGCCATAATTGGGAAGTACCTGTTTGCGGTAACAGGCCAGCATCACACCTTGATGCAATACCACGGCGCTGTTGTAAAGCTTATCGCCATCATGTTCCGGAAAACCCACCACCAGCGCAATATCGGCAAC
>JBAXXH010000236.1:0-4829 GCA_037127995.1 Methylococcaceae bacterium
TTAAAAAATTTGGCATGAAAATTAACAAAAATAATAAATTATTAGCAAGTATCATCAATACTTGATGAGTTGCTTTTTTGCCTTTTATTTCATTCAAATAACTTATGATCTTTATTTTTATAATAGAAATACCGCTAAAACCCTTCTCCCCAGCGGTACTGCCAGGCAATTCCGACCAAGTCGAAATTGCTCCCGGTTCGTGAGGAAACACCGGTATTGCCGTAAAGTTTGATGGAATGGTGCCGGGTGATGGGAAGGGCCAGCGTAGCGCCAACTCGCCAGTTCTGCTGAAGATTATCCGCCATTTTATTATCCATAGTGGTACGACCGCCAGTATAGTAATTGGCATCGAGGGCACCCCAAATGCCACGGGTAAAATTGTAAATCAGGTGTCCTTGCAGGTTATACATCGGCTGTTGCGCCAAGTTCTGCCCCTGAAACGGCTCATTATTATCAGTAAAGACAAACACGCCTGCGGCGGCCTCGGCGGTAAAGTCCCCCCAAGCCTTGGAAATACCGATCTCGGGCTTGAATGACCAGCGATTTGTGCCAATATTCACCAGTTTATTCGGGTCGTATTGTCCCCCCGGCGCGGTTACGGCAAGACTAACACCGACAATCGTGTCCTGCTTATAATTGGCAAACTCCTTTATCGACATCGCAGGAGCTCCGAAAAGATTAACATATAAACGAACCATCGGATCGGCAAAACCAACAACATCCCTTTCCCTTTGTTGCCCCAACACTTCCGCTTGACCGGATAACCAAGCCTCTGGGAGGATAATATCAACCTTCCCAGATTTTCCCCATAAGTCCAGTGAACGGATATAAGCAATGACAGAACTTTGAGTTTCCAGCTTGGCGTTGTTAATGGGCAACGTCGGCGCAAACGCTACATTGCCTTTCATGTAAGAGTATCCCGCAAGAAGAAAGTTAATGCCGGTGGGTATATTGGAATACGATCTGGGTTCTATATCCGCATCACACACCGGCGAGCTCACCAATCCCAGAATCACCAGGACTGACAACCTGGCGAAACGAAACAGGAAGTGTTCGACGAAAGGGTAAAACACACTCAGACTGTTCAGCACGAATTAATCAATAATACCCCATGCCATATCCAGGCCCCCATATATCCCAATTCATGGTCGCGTTTTCATTCATTTCCGCTGTCATCTTTTCATCCTGGACGATGTTTTTCTGGATTTGCAATTGTTGAAAGCGTTGATAATCGGCATCTTGACCCATATAGAGGCACTGGCAAGTTGTCGCATCGGCGTAAACATAATAGTTTTTACCATCTTTTTCATGCGTCACTATTTTTTGTTGTGTCAGCGATTTTAAGTGCGCCAATTTTTCCGGGGTATCCGCCAGCAGTATTTTAAACCCGGCAGCCGCCAAGAGCTGTTCTTTATCCTCTGCATTCTGCGCTTTTATCGCGGCACAGGACATTAAAAAACCACTCAGTATGGCAATGCTAACGCCTTTTAACAGACGCCATTTTATAGTTGAATTGTTGTTCATAAAATAGTAATCCTTTTAAGGATTTAAAAATGCGCTCCGTTACTGCCCGGCATCCAGAACACGCCCAGTCTGCGCAAAGGCATTACAATTATCGGGATCACGGCACATCGTTTCATAAACCGCCTGTTTGCCGCAACCCCTGACGCCGATGGTGTATTCGGTCCATTCATAGCCACCGCCACCGCCCATACCAACGCCCAATCCGTTTATGTAAGTGACCTTCTGGGAAAGCACAGTGCCGGTTGCCTGAGGACAGTTAAGTTCAAATTGTCCTCTGGTGAGTGCAGTTTTTAGCGCCGAGGGGGAATTCTGCGCGAGGAATTGGGCCTCGGTCGCACAGGCACTAATAATCAGTGGCAGCACCAGCGCGGCCAAACCGACCCGCATCAGGCGACTGATGCCAAACCGCGTTTGCATTTGATTGTTAACTATATAGAGTTTGTCTGAATTTTTCATGATTTTTTCTCCACGTTTAAGTAAGCCGCCAGTTTCAACATTCATCATCTGGCGGGTGATTAACAACTACCGTTAAGCGGCATCTCCTAAAACTCGACAGCCAACATCTGACCAACCAGCGAGAGTACCGATTTTTTATCGTCCTGCTAAATTGATATGGCTTTTTCAAGCTACTCGCTGATTTTGTTGTTTCGCTGGGCTTCCATCAACTGCTTTTCATCCTCGGGCGTCAACTGCGGCCGGTCTACCTTAAGGGTCAGCTTGTTGAGTTTGGCGGTCAGCGCGAACGGTGGCTGGTAGTCGGCGTCATTCACGCCGGTCAGAGTGTCGGAGCCGATGTCGAAGCTCTCGTCCCATTGCAGTATCATGGGCAGCGTATGCGGCATAGTAATGGTTTTGACTTCTTTGCCGTCTACCTTAAGCGTGCCGGTGCCGGAGCGGCCGAGACCGCTCATATTATTGAAGGCAAGCGTGCCGATGCCAAGCCCGTCATATTTGAAGTCAAACTCCAGGTTGTGTTTGCCGGGCGTGAGCGCGTCAGAACCCTCCCACTTGATGCGGTTCAGGTCAATCAGGTTCCAGAGAAACACCGGCTTGCCCTTGATCAGGTAGAAGCCATAACCTGCGAAGCGCCCGCCGGAGGTCAGGATCATGCCTTCCGCGCCGCCTTCGGGCACATCAAGATCCGCAGTGATGGTGTAGGAACTGTTAAGCAGGAACGGGGAATCGCCCTGCGGCAGACCGACCATCGGCTTGGTATAGACGAACTCGGTGCGGCCAGCGGTGATGTTCGGACGCGGTGCGACGATGCGGGCGGCCACCGAGGCATCCATCGGGAACACCTGATACTTCTTCGCCTCGGCGATGAACATTTGCTTCATCTGTTTAATTTTGTCCGGATGCTGATCGGCGATGTTCTTGGACTGGCTGAAGTCGGTGTTGAGGTCGTAGAGTTCGAGCACCTGATTATTGAGCGGGTCGGGGTTGGCAACGCCGAAGGCTTCCCACGGCGCCCGGTTCACCTTGGTGCTGAGCAGCCAGCCTTCGTGGTACAGAGCCCATTGGCCAAACATCTCGAAGTATTGGGTCTTGTGGTGCGAAGGTTCCTTGGAATTTTTCGCGTCGAACGTATAGGCGAGGCTCGTACCCTCGATCGGTGCCTGCTTGATACCGTCTACCGTTTCGGGTGCCGGGATGCCGGTGGCCTCGAGGATTGTCGGCACGATGTCAATCACATGGCTGAACTGCTCTCGCAGGCCCCCCTTATCCTTGATGCGTGCAGGCCAGGAAATGGCCATGTTCTGGCGAATGCCTCCAAGTTTCGAGGCGTTCTGCTTGAACCAGGTAAACGGTGTATCAAAGGCCCAAGACCAGCCCGCCGACATGTGATTGTAGGTCTGCTCGGTGCCCCAGACGTCATACCATTTCATTTGATCTGCCACCGGCACCGCGACGCCATTAAAGAACGCAACTTCGTTAGGGGTGCCAAAGGGACCGCCCTCGGCACTGGTACCGTTGTCGCCGTTGATGTAGATGATGAGCGTGTTGTCGAGCTTGCCCATATCCTCGATGGTTTGGATGACGCGCCCGATTTCGCTGTCGTTGTAGGCCGCGAAGGCGGCAAAGACTTCCACCTGCCTGATGTAGAGCTTTTTCTCTTCAGGTGTCAGATCATCCCAGTTTTTGAGGACATTCGTCGGCCAAGGCTCCAACTGGGTGTCCTGCGGGATCACGCCGAGCTTCTTCTGGTTTTCGAAGATCTGCTCGCGAAGCTTGTTCCAGCCCTGGTCAAAGAGGTGCATTTTGCTGATCTTCTCAACCCATTCCTTGGTCGGATGATGTGGCGCGTGCGTGGCTCCAGGCGCGTATTTTAGGAAAAACGGCTTGTCGGGCATCGTCTGGTTGACGCGATTCAGGTAGTCGATGGCATCGTCGGCCATTCCAGTAACCAGATTCCATTCCGGCTTACCCTGGAACGGATAAATTTGCGTGGTGTTGCGGAACAGGTTAGGCTGCCACTGGTTCGCATCGCCACCGACGAAGCCATAAAAGTACTCGAAGCCCATGCCCGTCGGCCATTGCTTAAACGGGCCGACCTGGCTGGCTGCGAAGGCAGGGGTGTTGTGATCCTTGCCGAACCATGAGGTGGCGTAACCATGATCAAGCAGAATCCGCCCGATGGTGGCTTTGTCCTCGGTGATGATGCTGTTATAGCCGGGAAAGCCCGTGGACTGCTCGGAGATCACCCCGAAACCGGCCGAGTGGTGGTTCCGCCCGGTGATGAGCGCCGCACGGGTCGGGGAGCACAGCGCAGTAGAATGAATATTGTTGTAGCGCAGACCGTTATTCGCGATGCGATCCATCGTGGGCGTCGGGATGACACCACCGAAAGTGCCCGGAACGCCAAATCCGGCGTCATCCGTGATGATGAGCAGCACGTTGGGCGCTTCCTTGGGCGGCACGATGCGCGGTGCCCACCATGGTTTCGATTGCAGGGCATTGTCTTTGATCACGCCGCCGAATTTCGGGTCGGGTGCCGGAAGTTGCTTGCCGCTGATAGTGGTTGTGGCGCTGGGCGAGCCTGGTGTTCCAGTAGTCTGCAATTGACCCGCTTGACTGGTATCTTTGTTGGCATTTGACTTGCTGAATTTACCTTGAGTCTTTTCCGCAAGTGCCTGTGGCGTTACAACGGCGCACGTCAGCACCGTCAAAATGATAAGCACATAATTGGGTAGTTTTTGTTTCATGGTTTTTCCTTATCGATCCGTTAACGTGGGATTTTGTATCATCTGACTAAGGTCTTGAGTTACCATCGGGCATTACGTGAGTGATTAATCCTTCCAGTCAAG
>JBAXXH010000237.1:0-4825 GCA_037127995.1 Methylococcaceae bacterium
TTACTACTTCCGGTTATCTCCTTTCAGATAACAAGTTTTAGCCCATGCCGGGCACACTAGGTGCGAACCTGTGTGTTCGCCCAATGCAATAAATTTGTCCCATTTAGGGCAGACACGCTGGTCTTCCTAAGGTTATGCGCAGACCGCTCACAAATTCGCAACAATAACTGCAAGCAATATAAAAAGAAAATAAAATTCGTTAAAACCCGTCCAATCATTATCATCCGTGCGCTGTGGTCAAAAAAAGCATTGTCTGAGTAGTTACCTTTCCTAAAGTTTAAATGGCTAAAACAAGGATTAGCAACTATAATGGTTCGGTTAGTGGATAGTACTACGCGCTTAATGCGGGACTTCTATTTAATAAATTTTGCATGTTAATCAGCACTTCTCAGAAATTCCTTATGTTATTTTCCTTTTTGTGTCCGATCTAATTTGCAATAAAACATATTTACATTCATTTATTGAGGAAGTTTCATGGCAACAGGTACTGTTAAGTGGTTTAACGAGTCTAAAGGTTTTGGTTTTATTTCACCTAGCGATGGTAGTGCAGATGTATTCGTACATTTTTCTGCAATCGCAAGCGACGGTGGTTATCGCACACTGGCTGAAGGCCAAGCCGTCAAATACGAAGTAGAATCAGGTGCCAAAGGCCCACAAGCTTCAAACGTATCAGCAGCGTAAGCTGAGGCTACTTTTCGACACACAACTCCACCTAAATAACCAGGCGGAGTTGTGGCATAGCCGGTTTATCCGGTCAATATCAACTCACCCCCAGAATTTAGGATATGTCTTTTGAAACGACTTTTTGTAGGAAACTTACCTAGCGAGGCCACTGAGGCTTCTGTTCAAGCTTTATTTTCAGAATACGGCAAAGTCCGCTCCATTCAACTTGTTTCCGATATCTTTAGCGGTAAATGCAGAGGTTTCGGCTTTATCGGAATGGAAGGCCACGAAGCCCGAGCGGCTATAGCAGCACTTGACGGCAATTTATATTGCGGAAAACCTTTAAAAGTTAAATTTGAAGAACCCGCTACAGGTAAAAACGGCAGACGTAATTAATAACACCACCTCCAGCCGAGTACTCACAGCCTTAAGTTAATCAAGAACATCCAATTGACTTACTTTGCCTCTACCAACACGCAAAAATTACTGCATACGGTAACCGTTACCGATTTTAAATAAATCAATAACGTTTTATTTGTAGTGCGATACCATTGATGCAAGCGGTAGAAGCAAGAAAGGGCTAAAGTATTTTAGCAGAGCTACCCGGGCGACCCACTGGTCGCCCTTCCTAAGCTTATCGACACTATCACCTGTTTTAATCAATCAAGGTTATCAACCTAAAAACCTCAGAATACGCATCACCACAACATCTTGCTTTATCTAAATAATATAAAAATAATTTAGATTTACAAGTACATGCTTTTTTAGTCTAATATATTCAATATTATTATCTTAAAAACTGCATTTCAAATAGCAATGAACGTGTTTAACAGTTTTTTATCAAACTAAAACTAATAATACTGATACAAAACACAACCCAAGTAGTAAACTCTCCCAAAGCCCAACTTATTATCTATCCAACCCATGAACTCAGCACGTTCCAAAGGACTTGTTCAACCACACCACTCCAAATTACAGGTCTTAACCCGCACTATTGACCTTGCTTTGATTATGGCTTCGTTATATGTATCATTAATAATATACAACATTCCCCTGGATCGTGAATACTTTCTACCTAGCCTTTTGGCAACCGCACTTTTTGGTATTTTAGCTGAAAACAACGAACTTTATCAAAACTGGCGCGGAGCGTCCCTGTTCGATGAGTCTCTAAAGATATTTTTTTCGTGGATAGGAGCCTTTACGTTAGTTATCACTGGTGTCTATCTCTATGGCACTGAATACAATTATTCATTACAAGCAATAGAATTATGGATTCCACTTGCCCCAACCAGCATCATCCTGACTCATACCCTACAACGAGCATCCTTATCTTATTTAAGAAGACATGGCTTTAACACACGATTTTACGCCATACTTGGCGCTAACTCACTTGGGCTTAGACTTCATACTGCATTATCGGACATGCCTTGGTTAGGATATAAATTTGTTGGCTTTTTCGATGACCGAACTGAAGCCGAAGACCGACGCCTGGGTCACTCACAAATTGGTAATTTAGAGGGGGGCTTTGAACAACTGCTTGAAAAAGCAAAAGAAGGTGAAATCGACCATATATACATCACCCTGCCCTTGCGTGCAGAAAAACGTATCAGTCAGCTTGTTCAACAACTGGCCGACAGTACTGTTTCCGTTAACATCGTACCCGACTTTTTTACGTTTAACCTGATCCAATCCAAATGGAGCAGCGTACAAGGCATACCCGTCGTAAGCGTCTTTGACACCCCGTTTAATGCCCTTAACGGTGTCGCAAAACGTATTGAAGACCTGCTGCTGTGCCTGTTTATATTGCCTGCCATTGCCATTCCCATGCTGCTTATCGCCCTGATTATTAAACTAACATCCAAAGGCCCCGTCATCTTTAAACAGCAACGTTACGGTATAAAAGGCGATCCCATAGAAGTATGGAAATTTCGCTCCATGAGCGTCTGCGAAAATGGGGACACCATAAAACAGGCCACTCAAAATGATACGCGCATTACGCCCTTCGGTGCGTTCTTACGTAAAACATCACTGGATGAATTGCCCCAGTTTTTAAACGTCTTGCAAGGCACCATGTCCGTAGTGGGGCCACGCCCTCACGCCATAGCCCATAACGAATACTATCGAAAACAGATAGAAGGTTACATGCTGCGTCACAAAGTTAAACCCGGCATTACCGGACAGGCCCAAATTAATGGTTGCCGTGGCGAAACCGACACCCTGGACAAAATGGAAGCGCGGATTCATTACGACCTGGAATATATTAAACAATGGTCACTCTGGCTGGATATTAAAATAGTATTTATGACCATTTTTAAAGGCTTTATAAACAAACAAGCCTATTAGCCTTCAATGCGATTAAAATGACTAAACCAAACAACCTCAAACCCATCTTTTTTCTCTGCCTGCTTATCATTGGCTGGATAATTGCTAAGTTAATCGAATCATCAGGGCCGCCATTACCCCTATTAGGCGAAGCACCAGGCCTGGACAAGGTCGCTCACTTTTTAGCCTTTAGTGGCTTAGGCCTGCTGGCTTGCGCACTAGCCTTCAAACTTAGCCCAACACCTGCAATCCCGTTACTTTCCATCCCCCTACTGATGGTTACATTATTCGGCATTATCGATGAAGCATTCCAAATGCTTATTCCCGGCCGCCAGGCCGATCTACTGGACTTGCTGGCAGATATCTGCGGCGCACTATTTGCCGTTTTTTTAGCCAATGTCATTGCCCGTTTGATACGTACCAACAAACCCGTCAAAGAACCCGCATGAAATAAAATCGTCGCACTTTAAATGGGTAGTTACAAAATACAAGCGCCTTCATTATCCTTGATATGACTCTTTTTGAAGCAACATGAACCCGCATGACCAAAACTTTAAAAACCTGATTCTGGATTACCCACGCGAAGCCTTGGCTTTTTTTGCTCAAGAAGAAACCGATGATGATTTAAATCAAGCACGCATTATTCCAATACGTCAGGAACAATTAAAAGATCGTTTAGGTGATCGCTTCCGCGAACTCGATGTTCCATTATTAGTAGAATGGCCCAATGGAAATCGCGAAGCCATTGTCTTTGTCATCGAAGAAGAAACCCAAAGCTATCGCTTTTCAATTTATCGACTGGCGCATTAGTGTTTGGATCTGGCAGAATTGATGGAAACCGATCGGGTTATCCCAGTGGTTCAGATTGTGGCTCGCTTCGCTCGCACAATCTAACCTTATTCGTTATATTTTTAAACGCCGGAACACGAAAAACAAGCTTACACTTGGGTGGCGATAGACACACTTATTTAGAATTTCGTTATTTGGCTTGTGATTTAAAACGCTTATCAGCCAACGATTACAAAGACAGCAACAATATAATCGCACGGCTAAACTTGCCAAATATGCACTACCCAAAACAAGAGCGGCTGCAAATATATTTGGCAGCGCAACTGGGCTTGCCAAAAATAGAACCTAACCCCAATAAACAACGTAAATATATTTACTTTATTGATTTTTATGCGAATCTTAGCGAACAATAAATAAATGAATTTCACACACATTACCTAAACGAAGAAGGTGAAATCATGGGACTGGCACAAATACTAAAACAAGAAGGACGTCAAGAAGAATGCATTTCTTTGGTAATGCGCTTGATAAGACGAAAATTTGGCATTCACCCCGAACTCGACACAACACTTGAGCAATTAAAATCAATATCTGTTGAGAAACTGGAAGATCTGATAGAAGCAATACTTGACTGGACAACCGTTGGTGATTTGACTGAATGGCTAAGCCAGCAACTTGCCGGAATTAATCAAGAAAAATAGAGGACAGCCTCCTAGTGCAACGAAACCGGACAACTGCTTGTAAATATTGGGTTACACTATCGCTAACCCGACATGGAATTTTTTTATTTATTAAAAATTCGGGGGCCCTTCATTTCTCAGCCTACACTTTTTGCAATTAGGCAGTACGCAGAAAACACTATCAGTATCTACCTCGCTTCGGCATCACTGCCCACAGTTAAGCGAACGTTATTTAAAAAACGGGAGTGCAACAGCTTCAGCTGTTGCCTGTAAAACAGCTAAAGCTCTTTTACTCCCACTGTATTGTATTTTAGAATTTTTGTAACTACTCAGCGTAATTTTTTTCAAAAAATAAAAAATAATACTTGACA
>JBAXXH010000238.1:0-4817 GCA_037127995.1 Methylococcaceae bacterium
ATACCTGAAGCGGCAATTTTATAAGTTGCTCAAGTTATTTCGTGCTCGTTCCTAACAGACTTTAAATTGTAATCGTACATTAACTTTTTTGACTCGTGCGCAGCAATAAATCTAGCACAATTAGGAACTAATGATGTAGTAAAACAATTTATGTTTGGAACAGTAATTTTATGAATTTCTTTTTTTACAACCTTAATTACCTCCCATGAAAATGGGTGAAAGGAATGAAGTAAGTAATCGGAGCATTTTGTATTATAGGTTTTGTTGATCTCTTTTTTGTCGCGATAGAACCCTTTTATCAAAACAACAGGCATTCCTTGGTTTCCGGTTATGACTATTGAATCGATAATGATCTCGCATTTGATATGATTTGCACCAAAAACACTTATTTCAAGGTCGTTCTCAGGTGATTTGTAATCATGCCAAACTATTTCAAGCAGTCTGAGGTCGTCTTTAAAGTTGTAGCTCTCAACTGAATCCCAATTTGAAACGTCTATAAAGTCTACAATAGGACTTCTTTCATCGTTGTCCATAAAAAAGGTAATGACATCTTTAATGAGATTCCATTCCTTAATTTCGGCATTTACATTGTCACGAAAGCTAGAGTTAAACTTTTTAATAAACTCTTTAATTGCTTCTATTTCTTGATTCACGATGTTTACTCAAATGTTACTTATACAGCTAACGAGGAATTAGATGGTTTCCGTATATCGCCGATAAATGATCCTTGAAACGATAATATATTGATCTGCATATAATTTCCCTTTCTGTATATCAACGAAGACAATGGGATGTGACTGGTAACCATCCAGTTGCTGCCATTGAATCACTTTGAGCGACAGGCCGCAACGGGTCGTTGGCTGTCAATGGCGACAGCTAACTTTATATTAATCGGAGCCAACATAAGTTGGTTTTAATAGGGCATGTTTTATGGAAATAAGATATTGCGCTTTATTGATCAGTTCTCTTTCGAGATTGACCTTGAATTGTGGCCACGATAGCTCTATGCCCGCCTTGGTTCCGATGTTCACACAAGTAAATACCTTGCCAGATTCCCAAGTTAAGAGCGCCACCAGTAATCGGTATACTGACACTGCAACCCAATAAGCAATTTTTTATGTGGGCAGGCATATCGTCGTCGCCTTCATAGTCGTGCCGGTAATAAGGCGCTTTTTCAGGCACAAACTTATTGAAATGACTTTCCAAATCTTGACGTACTGTGGGGTCGGCATTTTCATTAATCGTCAACGACGCCGAGGTATGCTTAATAAAAAGATGTAACAAGCCGCAGTCTATTGATCTTAGTTCCGGAATAGCTCTTACTATTTCATCGGTGATGAGATGGAACCCTCGGGCTTTTGCTGATAATTTAAATTCTTTTTGCGCCCACATTAACGAAACCCACGGCATTAAGTTGATCAACCCACTGCAATTGTCATTGCATGGCGATTATTGAGGACTTATAGTACAGGGTCGGAACAATAATGCTCAACAACATAAATCTACAGGGTGCTTTAGTGGTGAATTTTGCTGTTTTACAAAACCAGTATTTAAAGACCCGGCCAAAGAAAACAGCCTTAGCTTTTGCCGGCATAATCGGTTTAATCCTGGTAACGCCGCTCTGTGGGTTTTGTTGGCTTGTGGATGCACTTCATCGCTTATCCGTGAAATAGCTATGACCAGATTCCCTATCCTTTGTTCTGTCATGGTTGCCTTTGCGTCCATGACTTCGCAAGCGGCCGTGCCTAAACTTGATCTCTCAGTAACCATCAATCCAGGCGCGAATGACTTATCTGCCGAGGCAATTCTTGTCGCAGAGACCAGTAAAAAGTATGTGTTTGGGCTTGCCCCCGGATTGGACGTTGATGCTGCCGAGGTAGATGCGGTTGCGGTTCCTGTCCGTAAAATCGGGAATGCCACTCAGCCCCGCTTTGAACTCAAGCTGCCCAAGCAGTTTTCGGCACATCAACTGAGAATTCGCTATCACGGACACCTGTTAAAACTTGATCCGGCGTCTGACCATCGAGATACCCTTGCGCCCTTGCCTCCCATGGCATCTGTCGAGGGTAGTTTTTTACCCGCCGGGAGCGGCTGGTACCCGGAGCCGGGGAAGTTTTTTACTTATCGGCTGACCATTCAAACGTCTGCGGAACAAATAGCGGTGGCTCCGGGCACGCCAAACCACGAGGCGTTAAAGGGCGATACCCGCAAGGCCGTATTCGTCATGGATCACCCGATTGAAGGCATCGATCTCATGATAGGGCCTTACGTCTTGAAGGAGCGTGTCGTTTCCATCAATACCGCTACTGTTACGTTGCGAACCTATTTTCATCCCGATATCGCCGATCTCGCCGAGGGTTACCTGGATGCTGCAACGACCTATCTGACCCGTTATTCAAACCAGATTGGCGCGTATCCCTATAGCCACTTCAGTATCGTGTCCAGCCCCTTGCCAACAGGACTCGGCATGTGTTCACTGACCTACCTTGGCCGCGATGTACTCAAACTACCCTTCATC
Organism: Methylococcaceae bacterium; assembly: GCA_037127995.1. Taxonomy (GTDB): domain Bacteria; phylum Pseudomonadota; class Gammaproteobacteria; order Methylococcales; family Methylomonadaceae; genus Methylobacter_C. Next base: position 2,519 of record JBAXXH010000238.1, read on the forward strand.
AAAACCACGTCTCTGGGTCATGAGGTTCTGCATAATTGGTGGGGTAATGGCGTGTTTGTCGATCCGGGCCAGGGCAACTGGTCGGAAGGTCTCACGACTTTTATGGCTGACTATGCGTTTAAAGAGGATGAGGGGGCTGAAGCGGCAAAAGCTATGCGCTATGGCTGGCTACGCGATAGACAAGCGCTCCCTCGGGGTGAAGAACAAGCGCTGTCCAGCTTCCGGTCACGGCATCATGTTGCCTCGGCTAATGTCGGCTACGGTAAAGCGGCCATGCTGTTCCTTGCTTTGCGTAACCGAATCGGTAAGGAGAACTTTACGGCGGCTCTACGTCAATTTTGGCTTCACTCTCAGTTTAAAGAGGCCAGCTTTAACGACCTGCGCCTAGCGTTTGAAAAGAGCTCGGGCCAAGATTTATCCAGTTTCTTTGCGCAGTGGCTCAACCAGACCGGCGCTTACCGGTATTCATTGAACTCGGCATTTTTTGACGGCAAAAAATTACACGTAACCCTCGCCCCGTCACTTCCTAACCAGAACATGCGCCTGCCGCTGCGAGTCTATTCCGCCGAAGCTCAGGAAGACTTCTTTTTAGACCCCACCGGCAAACAGTTTACAGCCCTGTTAACGCCCGGATTACCGCCGCTCACACTAGCCATAGATCCCGACTTTACGGTTTGGCGGGCGCTTGCCCCGGAAGAAGCGCCCCCTATTCTCCGCGAGGCGGTTGTCAGCAAACGTTTGGCCTTGCTGGTGTTAAACGATAAACTGGCAACAGCGGCGCTGGCATTTACCAAAGCATTCGCCGAAGGTGAGGTAGTAAAAAGATCAATACGGCAAGCTGCGCAGGAAAAGTTTGTCATCGTTTTTGGCAAGGCGCAAGAACTCGACACCTGGCTGGCACGCAGCAAACTACCGCCTAGACCCACGGTCGTTGCAGAAGGCGACACGCAAATATGGATGATCAACCCTCCCACTCAACATGTTCTCGTGGTTTCAGTTCCTGACCAGGATGATAAAGCGCAACTGTCGCTGGCGACGGTTGGCAAACGCTTGCCACATCTGGCACGATACGCTTGGGTAACCTTTGAGAACGGACAAACCCGGCTTCGAGGGACTTGGCCGGTAGCGTCGCCACACACATTAATTAAAGCTAAATGAGGATAGCTACCCATGAGAGACGTAGACGAGCTCTTTGCTGCGCTGGCTAAATCAGCTTTCCGGAGAAAATTCCAGCTCCAGGGTAAAGACCTTGAGTATCTCCATAACAAAGGTTTGCCCACCGTTATTAGCCATGCCAACGATTTTATTACTAAGCGACTAGCACCTGCGTTTCCTGAAAAAGACGGTAAGCAAACGCCGTTTCGGGGGCACCCTGTATTTGTTGCACAACATGCAACGGCCTGTTGTTGTCGTGGCTGTCTGGAAAAATGGCATCGAATTCCCAAGGGGCGTTCTTTAAGCGTTGATGAGCAGACTTACATTATCAACGTATTGAAATATTGGCTTCTGGAAGCATTACACCGCTATGAAATCAACCAATAGCGTAAACTAAAACTAATCTGATCACTTAGGCATCTGTTTAAGCGACTCAACCCTATCAACTCAATAGAGGTATTTATGCTTGTATTCCTTGAACATCTCATTGTAACAGCCGTCTTATTACTGCTCGTGTCCAACCTCGTCCGCGGCGTTTATGTGCAGGATTTTGGATCTGCACTCGTGGGTGCGCTTGTTCTCGGTTTCGTGAATGCCGTTGTGCGACCGCTGATGGTACTGCTCACGTTGCCGTTCACGATTCTTACCTTTGGGTTCTTTCTTTTGGTGGTCAACGCGCTTATGCTTTGGTTAATGGCAGCGCTGGTGTCGGGCATCCGTGTTCAAGGTTTTGGGCCCGCATTGCTGGGGAGCTTGGCGCTTACGCTGCTCAATCTTGCCGTCGAGCATCTCATATAACAAGCGCTACCCTTAAACTTTTTGTAAAATTAAGTGCCCGATTTGGGCCCTAATAAACGTCAATCAGAGGACGTAATAGGCCTCAAGTCTATGTAGCGTGCATCACTATGTATAAAAGTGGTTTCATTTCGACTTGTACCCCTTGCGCTACCTGACATTACTGGTAACCGATCATCTTCCCCGCGCAGTTCATGACAACTGTGCAGGAAGCGATTTCGACGATCAGGCAAGACACCAGCAATAAATAGCACCGTCCATAACAAAAAATTCGCAATAACGCGATTTATTGCTGCCCCCACGTTCATTCGATTCATCAAAATAGTGATCATCCTTCCTGGAGATCATT
>JBAXXH010000239.1:0-4808 GCA_037127995.1 Methylococcaceae bacterium
TGCGCCTTATAATTGTGGAAATCTGGTTTTGCTGAAGTATCTTTCTAATCAGGAAACCCGATGGGTATTTTTATTCGGGATTTTTCGTGGTCAAGACAGCAACAAACCAATTAATGCTTAATACTTAAATATTAAAGGCACCCCGTATGAATAAGCACCTAGCTGCAACCGTAGTCACAGTTATGCTCACCACAGGGCAGGCATCGGCTAATCAGGATCAGGATATGGCCGAGCTCTATTTCTCGGATAAGAACCCGATTTTAACCCGGCAGGAAAAACAGGCCATGGCGATCGCTAATAAGTGGAAAGGCCACAATGCGCTCGGCATGGCACCGACCTCAGGAAAAAACGGCGTGGTCACGTACCTGTTTGGGGTTCAACAGCCCAGTGTCGTCTGTGCCGTGTTGCAAGTCTGTGATGTGGCCTTGCAGGCAGGCGAACAGGTGAATTCGATCAACCTGGGAGATAACGCCCGGTGGACCATTGAGCCGGCCATTACCGGCAGTGGTGCCAATGAAGTACAACACCTGATCATAAAACCGATGGATGTCGGTCTGGAAACCTCGTTAGTGGTGACCACAGACCGTCGTGCCTATCATATCAGGTTACGCTCGCACCGAACCGACTACATGCCACAAGTGATGTTTGCCTACCCGGATGAAGACCAGGCCAAATGGGATGCCTACCGTAACCACTCCCTAAAGGAGCGCCGGGACAAGACCCTTCCACAAACCGGCGAATACCTGGGCGACCTCAATTTTTCGTATTAAATAACCCCCAACGGAGCTATCGCCTGGACACCTCTCAGGGTTTTTAATGACAAGCAAAAAACGATCATCCAAATGCCCGAGGCCATGGCGCAATCAGAAGCACCCACTTTACTGGTGGTGCGTCGGGAAGGCGGGGTTTTCGAGGACGATGAAACCGTGCAGGTTAACTATCGCATACAAGGCAACCGCTATATTGTCGATACGGTTTTTGATTCGGCCATCCTTATCGCCGGCGTGGGCGGAAATCAAGACGCAGTGGCGATAAAAAGGGTAAAAAAATGAACCATTTAGTCGTCACATTTTTGTTTCTAAGAAGCTTGTCGGGCTGCGCGATCGTTCGCAACGAACATTTTACAACGACACCGGTTCCCGTTGAACTGGGTAACAGCCTGGCTGCCGATGCCATCAAACAATTGCAAACCCTGTATCCGCCCGCACAAACAAAATTCAACATCGGCCAACCTGTGTCTGAAACTGATAGTTTCGGCACCGCACTGGTGTTGCAGCTGCGTGAAAAAGGCTACGCCGTGCAAACCTTCGACCCCACCCAACCTGCAGCAGTGGCTGGACTAAGTACCCTCTACACGGTCGACAAGCCGGCATCCAGCTGGTTCGCAGGATTGTATCGCGTGCAGTTGACCGTCGGCAAAGCCATCTTGACCCGCGCCTACACGGTCGGAAATAACACGGCTGTCCCTGCCGGTGCCTGGGCAAAAATGGAGTAAATCATGCAGCAGCAATCGACTGAAAACGAAGACACCATGTCGCCGGCACTGTCACCCGGCGAAGCCTCGGAAAGAAGCGGAGTCAGGCGCGTCAACAACCTGCCCCTCTATCTGGTCGGCGGTGCCACCCTCACCTTCTTGGTCATTATGGTATTGGTTGCGGCAGATCGCGCCGCTAAACAGAACAGAGTCGGTGACAAAACCGAGCAAGAGCAGGTTGTCAATACCAGTAGGGCCGCAAATGAAATTGCCGGTAACTACCTCAGCGGCCTCATACCGACAGCAACGCAGCCTTTGGAAATACCGCCGCTACCGATGACTTCAGAATCACCGGCCTTGACCGTGGCAAGGCCAACCAGCCTGGATGCGCCGCCACTACCGCCGAACCCAGTTAACCAACCGAACCAGCCGCCCACACCCGAAGCGGATTTAGCGGCGCGTATCCGGCAAGTTAAGCTGCAACAATTTGAAGAAGCCGTTAAAGCGAAAACGACGGTCAGCATGGTAGCGCCACGCAGTCCGGGCTCGGCACCCGTTGCCTCCGATAAATTGTCGGCACAACAAGCATTGCTGGCACAACAAATGGCAGCGAACCAGACAGCAGAAACCGATCCGATAACCGCCTACAAAAAACGTCTCGCGCAACTAAAAGCCACCGGCATTATTAATGGCGGGGGCAGTACAGAGACAACACCACAGCTGATGAACACGGGGGCATCAGCTGAGGACAAGAATAACATCAACCAGTATGCGAACACGGGACAAGGCGATCGCTGGCGCTTGGACTCGAAACCGGAACCGCCTCATTCACCCTATGAATTAAGAGCGGGCTTTGTCATACCGGGTACGCTGATATCCGGGGTCAATTCACAATTGCCCGGCCAGATTATGGCGCAAACGTCGCAGGATGTCTTCGATACCGCCACAGGCAAATACAAGTTGTTTCCACAAGGCTCCCGCCTGGTAGGCACCTATTCCAGCGAAGTCGCTTACGGGCAAGCGCGGATATTGGTTGCATGGCAACGTATCGTCTTCCCCGATGGCAAAGCCATGGACATCGGCGCCATGCCAGGCGCTGACGGCGCAGGCTTCGCCGGTTTCAAAGACCAGGTAGACAACCACTATCTACGCATCTTTGGTTCCGCGTTGTTAATGTCGGCCATCACCGCAGGTGCGGCTTATAGCCAACAAAACCAAACTACCGGCAGCGTGTACGCACCCAACGCACAAAGCACCTTGAGCAGTGCTTTAGGCCAACAACTCGGGCAAGCGACCGTACAAATGATTACCAAAAACATGAATATTGCCCCCACGCTGGAAATCAGGCCGGGTTATCGGTTTAACATCCTGGTGACCAAAGATTTAACGCTCAGCAAACCCTACGAAGCATTTGATTATTGAAGGAGAAAGCAATGAAAACGCTAAAACTCTCAGTGACTAAGTCAGTAACAAAGATAATTGCTGTTATCTTGGTCTGCTTATCGTCACCGACGCCATCCTTTGCCGGCATCCCTGTTATTGATAGTACCAATCTATCGCAAAATACCTTGTCGGCAACAGAAGAAATTGCGCAAACGCTTAAGCAGGTACAGCAATACTCTACCCAGTTGTCGCAGTATTCTACGCAATTGCAGCAATACTCGAATATGATGCAAAATACCGCAGTGCCCACCTCATTTACGTGGGCTAACGCATCACAAACCATAGCCGGATTGTCCCATACCCTCAATACCTTGTCCGGCTTCCAGAGCCAATTTGGTTCACTCGACAATTATGTGAACACCTACCAAAATCAAAACCAATATGAGAATTCTGCCTGTTTCAATAGCATTGCCTGTACGCCCGGTGCATTAGCCAATCTGAACAATACGCTTAAACTGGGTTCACAAGCGCAGCAAACAGCGAATGCTGCGGAAATACAAGCCATCGACAGCCAACAAACCGCATTGCAAACCGATGCGGCGACGCTTCAAACGCTGCAAGCCAACGCACAAACCGCATCCGGACAAATGCAAGCCATTGGTTATGCCAATCAGCTTGCCGGCAATCAGGCGAACCAGCTGCAGTTAAGGGCTTTATTAATAGCCCAACAAACAGCAGAGGCCACACGCAATCAAGTCATAGCGGATCGTGAGGCACAACAAGCCGCCGCTGACCAAAGTTGGCGAAAGGATACACTAACACCCGTCACACATCATAATTGGGAATATTAGTAGAGGTCTAACATGAAAAAAAACATAACTTTCGTATTTCTTGCAACTTTAACCGCTTGCAATCAGCAAGTACCAGAGCCACCGAAAATCACGTCTAATATGGAAAATGCGGCAAATCCACATTCGCTTACACAAGCGCCGATACCAATACCGGAAGCCAATGATGCCAATTGCCAGTTTGAATATATGAAATCTATTAACCTTTGGTGCTAGTTTTAAATCATAAATTGAATTAAGCTATAGATATTGGCACAAAGCCATTTTCTTCAGGAAGAAGACCGAACCATTCAATCAAGGTATTAAATGCAGCCACCATAAAACCAAGATGCGCTTGAAAATAGTCGGCGGCTTGGTGTCGCATTTTTTTGGTGTGACAAACCACGGTCAACATTGAATTGACAGTTTCTATCAACATTCTACAATTCCATATACCGCGTCGACATACCTTCATGTTTTCAGGATCACCTTCTTTGGCATGAAATCCGGTATCCGCCAATATAACGGAAGTATCTTTAAAGGCTTCAATAATGGGATGAAACCAAGAATCATGGGCATTTGCAGGTGCCCATGCCCAGCCAATAATCTGCCCCAGATGATTGATGGTTAAACAGAGCTTGCAACCCACAATCCAGCGATGATTGGAAATGCCTGATGCAATCCATGTCTTAGGTGTTCGTCCCTTACGTATTGGGTGAATCAGCTCAATACCATACGTGTCAATAATGCCTGGCAAACTCGGTTTGGCAAGGAAAGTTTGTGCCCATTTCCAATGCGTTTTCAAGCGACGAAATAAACGAGTGCGTTCTGGCAAATCCGGAAACCAATCGGCATAATCACGCTTTATCCAACGGTAAAAAGCGCGTTGCCCTACGCCTTTAATGGAAAAAAGCATGCCCATCGTAACTAATTCACTCGGCAAAAAAGCGGATTGGCTATGATTAGGCTTATTTTTCATTTTGTCGTCTATTCTGCAAAACAAATCAATGATAAAGTCATCTGTGGTCATGAGCTGAGTCTCCGTAATAAAAGCATTTTAGTCAAATACTTATTACTATAGCTTTTACTCATGACCTCCGCAAATCAACTAGCACCAATGGTTA
>JBAXXH010000240.1:0-4804 GCA_037127995.1 Methylococcaceae bacterium
TATTCGAGATTGTGATGTTTGAAAACAAATGTGAAAATCTGGCTCCACTATCTGTTTTTGTCAGAAGGATGGCTGCGTCTGTTGCGATAGCAGGCATCTTGATTGCCGTTGCTTTGTTGATTGGTATTATGGGTTATCATCACATAGCCCAATTTGATTGGGTTGATTCTATTTTGGAGTCATCCATGATTCTCGGAGGAATGGGGCCGGTTAATCCACTGGTTACGACGGAAGCAAAAATGTTCGCTTCCGGTTATGCGCTTTTTAGCGGGTTGGTATTTATTGCCGTAATGGGAATTGTGCTTGCACCTATAACGCATCGGATGCTGCACACCTTTCATGTCGATGATGAGGATATAAGGTAGCGCATAAAATTTGCTGAATGTAGTGAAACGCATCAATTTTTATCAAGAGTGATGCGTTGAGTGTCTCAGCGAATTCTAGGGCTTTGTCCAGTTTCCGTCATATTGGGCAACGATAAAGTGGTTGCCAAAATTAGGCTATCAACTTAACACGGGACAGACCTGGCAGGTTTTATAAATCTGCCAGGTCTAACGTCGGTATTTTTGTCCTGACTAAAGCGGGTAGCACAAAGGTTGACGTGCAATTTTACGCTGATGCCAAGGGTGTGTTGTTGAAAGCATTGGTTGAATAGTCATTGTGTTTTTTAGATATGTGCTTGGGTACTGCGGAGAGTGAAAAAAATCCGTGTAAAACGCTCGAAAATAATCTTGCGAGACAAAATACAATCCAGCGTAAGGCCTTAAAAACAAAACGTCTATTCATTGTAGACGGATATTTTCATAACCAAAGTGTGTAGGATAAAAACAAATGATTCGTGCAGGTATTGTTGGCGGAACGGGTTATACGGGTGTTGAGTTATTGCGTATTTTAGCCTTGCATCCAGAGGTTGAAGTGACTGTAGTAACCTCACGGGCCGATGCAGGTTTAAGAGTGGATGCTTTATATCCGAGTTTGCGGGGTTACATCGACGTGGCTTTTAGTTTGCCCGATATTGAAACTTTAAGCCAATGTGATGTGGTGTTTTTTGCAACACCTAATGGCACTGCGATGCTGATGGCTGAGCAGTTGTTGGCGCGAGGCATTATGGTTATTGATTTATCGGCGGACTTTAGGCTAAAAGATGCGCAAGAGTGGAGTGATTGGTATGGCATGGAGCACGCGTGTCCTGAGTTAATTGCCGAGGCCGTTTATGGTTTGCCGGAAGTGAATCGGGAGGCGATTAAGCAAGCCCGATTAATTGCTTGTCCGGGTTGTTATCCTACCGCAGTGCAGCTCGGTTTTTTACCATTAATTGAAAATGGTTTGGTAGACATCAAGCATTTAATTGCGGATGTTAAGTCCGGTGTGAGTGGGGCAGGGCGTAAAGCGGAACTGGCTACCTTAATGAGTGAAACGGGTGAAAGTTTTAAAGCCTACGCGGTTAACGGGCACCGGCATTTGCCGGAAATTACCCAAGGTTTAAGGGAAGCGGCTGGCGAGTCGGTAGGTTTAACGTTTGTACCTCATTTGGTGCCGATGATACGCGGCATTCATGCGACTTTGTACGGACAATTGATTGCCCAGACAGAAGGCGAAGCGGTTAAGTTGAATGATATTCAAGCCTTGTATGAGCAACGTTATCGTCATGAAGGGTTTGTTGATGTGTTGCCGCAAGGATCGCACCCGGATACGCGTAATGTTCGGGGCAGCAATAACTGCCAGATTTCAATTCATCAGCCGCAAGGCCTGCAAGTGTTTGTAATTTTATCCGTCATTGATAATCTGGTTAAGGGCGCGGCGGGACAAGCCGTTCAAAATATGAATCTGATGTTTGGGTTGAATGAAGATTCCGGTTTAAAGATAATTGCCTTGTATCCATAATTCTTGACTATAACGGTGGGTATAGTCATAATTTAACCAACTTTAATTTATAGCGTGTTTTATTTTTATGGCTAATCCAATTATTTTTACTGACAGCGCTGCTTCTAAAGTAAGCGAATTAATTGCCGAAGAAGGTAATGATAATCTGAAATTACGCGTGTATGTTTCAGGTGGCGGTTGTTCAGGTTTTCAATATGGTTTTACTTTTGATGAAGAAGTCAATGAGGACGATACCCGTGTTGAGAACGGCGGCGTTACTGTGCTGATTGACTCAATGAGTATTCAGTATTTGGCGGGTGCTGAAGTTGATTATAAAGAAGACCTGTCAGGTGCGCAGTTTGTCATTCGTAATCCGAATGCAACGACTACTTGTGGTTGTGGTTCTTCTTTTTCAGCTTGATAATGTTGGGGTGACTGCGTGGTTGCCCTTTTTTCAAGTCAATAATCAATTATAGTCGTACTGGTTTTTGGCAAATAACGATTGTGCTTTGGTCTTGTTGAGTTGGGCTAAAGATGGTCGGGTTTGAGCTTTAAAGTCAGCCAGTACTTCGGCGTGTAGCGGTAATGACTGCGCCAGATTAAGTGTTTCCGGATTGCGGTGAACACCGTCAACACGAAATTCGTAATGTAAATGCGGGCCGGTTGCCAAGCCGGTTTGACCAACATAACCAATAACGTCACCTTGTTTTACCAAGTCTCCACTAACAAGACCCTGTTTGAAATCAGAAAGATGTGCGTAAACAGTTTCATAGTGTTCGCCATGTTTGACTATCATGACTTGTCCATAGCCGCCTTTACTGCCACAGAAAATAATTTCCCCATCACCTGCTGATTTTACAGGCGTGCCTGTTCTTGCCGCATAATCAATGCCTTTGTGTGCCCGAATCCTGTTGAGAATTGGGTGGTTACGATGCATGTCAAAGCCTGAACTTATGCGTACAAAATCAACCGGTGTGCTTAAAAAAGCTTTGCGCATGGGGCGGCCTTCAGGGCTGTAATAATTAACGTGACCTTCTTGGTCTTGATAGCGGATGGCCGTTAAGATCCTGCCTTGATTAACAAATTCAGCCGCAATAATTTGGTAATCGGATGAATTGTTGCCGGCTCTTGTTTGCTCATAAACGAACGTAAATTGGTCACCCTGATGTAAGTTGGTGGCAAAGTCGATGTCCCAGGCAAAAATATTCGTTAGCTGCAAAATCAAGTCATTTGACAATCCTGCTTTCTGGCCGGCTATCGATAAAGAGGCATTAATGGTGCCGTGAACGCTGGTGGTATGATGAGGCGTTTCATCGTTAGTGACCGTTGAGCGTTCAATGAGATTGCCTTTATTCAGGGTTGCAATAAAAGAGTGAACACGCTCATTATTTTCAGTAGGTTCCAAAAACAAGTCACCTTGCTCATTTTGAGCCAGGTAAGTATCTTGGGTTGAAACTGATAGTGATAGTGGTCTTCGTTCTACCTGTCGGGCGCTATAAATAGGGCGTAACTTTTTATGGGAAGCACTTGATAAATGCTTGTCGATGGCGTGTTTTTTACGGTCGGTATGTCGTGAAGCCGTTTTGACTGCCTTGGCAGAAACGTGGGCATGTTTAGGATGGGCAGGTTTAGCGTGGCTAGTCGTGGCTGTAAAAGCTAAAGTTATCCATAATAAAACAGAGGTATAAAATTTATTTTTCACAATAGGCAAACTAAGTGGTTGGGATTTATTCAAAACAAGAACTCAAAAGTTTACAGAAAATCATTTTAAGGGTTTTTTGAAGGATTTACCAATTTAGAGGCACAATAAAAATATTTATTCAGCCAAACTGATCATTAATTCTATAATGACGGCATTTATTAAAGATTAAATTTGGAGAAAGAAATTGCAAGAAGACGTATTGGCAAGCCTTTTAAGAGGGACTGATGAAGTTTTAGTTAAACAAGAGTTAATTAAAAAGCTGGAAGAGGGGCGGCCTTTACGGATTAAGGCAGGCTTTGATCCAACGGCTCCCGATTTGCATTTGGGGCATACGGTACTGATCAACAAATTGAAGCAGTTTCAGGATCTAGGGCATGAAGTTCTGTTTTTGATTGGTGATTTTACAGGGATGATAGGTGATCCAACCGGAAAAAATGTCACGCGCAAGCCATTAACCCGGGATGAAGTTATTGATAATGCAAAGACTTATGAAGAACAGATTTTTAAAATTCTGGATCCGACTAAAACCTTGGTTATGTTTAATTCCAGTTGGATGAATGCAATGTCGCCAGCGGATTTGATTCAATTGGCTGCCAAGCATACCGTTGCCAGAATGCTGGAGCGTGATGATTTTAGTAAGCGCTTTAAAAGCGGTCAGCCCATTGCTATTCATGAGTTTCTATATCCCTTAATACAAGGCTATGATTCAGTTGCCATGAAAGCAGACGTAGAATTGGGCGGTACGGATCAAAAGTTTAATTTATTGGTGGGGCGTCAACTGCAAGAGGTTTTTGGACAGAAACCACAAGTTGTTATAACCATGCCAATCCTTGAAGGTCTGGATGGTGTGCAGAAAATGTCTAAGTCACTTAACAACTATATTGGCATAGCCGATGCTGCCGATGATATGTTTGGCAAATTAATGTCCATATCTGATGAATTAATGTGGCGATATTTTGAATTGTTGAGTTTTCGACCCATGACAGAAATCAAGTTATGGCGTCAGGAATGTGAGCAAGGCGCAAATCCCCGTAACTATAAAGTAAAGTTGGCGCAGGAAGTTATCGAACGGTTTCATAGTGCGGCTGCAGCAAGCAAAGCGTTGGAAAATTTTGAAGCGAGGTTTCAGCGAGGCGCAATGCCAGAGGAAATGGATGAGCTGGAATTAAAAGTTGAGGGAGTTGGCTATTGTATTGCAAACTTGCTAAAAGATGCCGGGTTAACAAGCAGTACATCTGA
>JBAXXH010000241.1:0-4703 GCA_037127995.1 Methylococcaceae bacterium
TTTGTGATAAAAAAAGTGTCAACTACTTTTGGGCTTCTATGAAGGATGCCAAATTTTTTAAAATCTTTTGTAGATTTACCTGGTCATTAATGAACCGTTCAAGTTAAAAACGACGGGTCTATCAAACTATTTATGAGGAATAATCATGGTATTATTAACAACACCGGTCTGTAACTTTGGTCAAAAAGCGCTTGATTTTACATTGCCTGGCGTTGACGGTCGTACCTGGTCGTTACAACAATGCATGGGTCAAAAAGGTTTATTGATTATGTTTATTTGCAATCATTGCCCTTATGTCAAAGCCGTGCAAGACCGAATAGTTAGAGATACCCGCGAACTTAAGCAATGGGGTATTGAATCGGTCGCCATTATGTCCAATGACCCGACTGAATACCCTGAAGACTCCTTCGACAACATGAAGTTACTGGCTCAAAAACTGAATTTTGGTTTTCCTTATTTATTCGATGAAACCCAACAAATTGCCAAACAGTATAATGCTGTCTGCACACCCGATTTTTTTGGGTATAATAGCGACTTTGAATTGCAATACAGAGGCAGGCTTGATGCCAGCCGGAAAGAAGCCGCACCAGCCGATACAAGGCGCGACCTGTTTGAAGCCATGAAGCTGATTGCAGAAACCGGCCGTGGTCTGCAACAACAGATTCCAAGCATGGGTTGTTCCATTAAATGGAAATAAGTCAAACTAAATATACACATAAACTGAGAGCGTAAAATATGTCAATTCAAAGAATGGTTGATCTGGATTTATCAGGAAAACGGGTATTAATTCGTCAGGATCTTAATGTACCTGTAAAAAACGGCAAAGTGACCAGCGATATTCGTATTCAAGCCAGTGTTCCAACCATTGAAAAAGCCTTGGCCGCAGGCGCTGCGGTTATACTGTTATCGCACCTTGGCCGTCCTGATGAAGGTCAGTATGACGAAGCCGCTTCTTTAAAACCGGTTGCTGAACGCTTGTCGGTCTTGCTGGGTAAGCCCGTCAGAGTAGAAAAAGATTGGCTGGAAGGCGTTGTTATTGCACCGGGTGAAGTGGTGCTGTGCGAAAACGTGCGCTTTAATGTAGGCGAAGAAAAAAACAGTGATGAGTTGGGCAAAAAAATGGCCGCTCTTTGTGATGTTTTTGTGATGGATGCTTTTGGTACCGCTCACCGCGCACAAGCTTCAACTCACAGTGTTGCCAAATTTGCACCGATAGTTTGTGCCGGCCCTTTACTGGCCAGCGAACTGGATGCCTTGGGCAAAGCCCTCGAAACGCCAGCCAAACCACTGGTGGCTATTGTCGGCGGCTCTAAAGTATCAACTAAATTGACGGTATTAAAATCACTATCAGAAAAAGTAGACCAATTAATTGTTGGCGGCGGTATTGCCAATACGTTTATTGCGGCCGCAGGTTTTCAAGTTGGCAAGTCACTTTATGAAGCTGATTTAATAGAAGAAGCACAGCGCTTGATTGCCGAGGCAAAAAAAGCTGGTTCTGCCATCCCTATCCCGGTTGATGTCGTTTGTGCCAAAGAATTTTCTGAAACAGCAATCGCTACTATAAAGAAGGTTGAAGACGTTGAAGCAGACGACTTGATTCTGGATATAGGTCCCGACACGGCAAAATTGTATGCTGAATTGATCAAATCTGCCGGCACTATTGTTTGGAACGGCCCGGTCGGTGTATTTGAAATCGAACAATTCAGTCACGGTACTCAATCATTGGCAACAGCCATTGCCCAAAGCAGTGCTTTTTCAATAGCTGGCGGCGGCGATACCTTAGCGGCTATCGATAAATACGGCATTAATGACCAGGTTTCGTACACGTCTACCGGCGGTGGTGCGTTCCTTGAATTTCTTGAAGGTAAACAATTACCTGCCGTTGCCATATTAAAATCACGCAGCTAAAAAATAAAGTGTGACGGGGTTTGAATCACGTTACTCACGTTTTGAAAGCTATTGTAGCCTTCAAACGCCCCGGTCGGGGTTGCAAACCCCGACCGGCATCGCTTTATAAGTCATGCTGTTTACTACTTTCGTGCAAAAATGAAAGATATTCCTTGCGTGCATAATTTTTATTTTTTATCTCACGGAAGATAGCTAAAAAACCGGTCTGCGGGTTTATTCTTTTTAGGAATCACCTAAGATTTAGCGTTAACTGTTTAAAAAAATCTTGTACCTTGATCTTACATCCTGTACCTTGTACATTGGATTCACCTTCAGTCTGGTAAACAGGCTGATTGCTTTTTACTTAATTTAGGTTTAATAATGGCTAGAGTTACTATCGAAGATTGTTTGGAAAATGTGGAAAACCGTTTCAAACTGGTTTTATTGGCAAGCACAAGAGCGCGTCAATTAAGCCACGGTGCAACCGAGTTTCTTCCTCGCGGAAAGGATAAAGATACCGTTCTTGCCTTGCGCGAAATCGCAGCAGGTCATGTCACCACAGAGAATATTAATCTTCTCCATCGTGTCGGTGATGCACACGACCACAACCCGATGTTCTAAACCCCCTTTATACCCATGTCGACAATAACCGACACCCTCGAACCCAAGCGCCCTCAGGACGAACTGATTCAGCGTTTGTGTGAGACTTTGTCCGGCTATTTAGAGCAAGATCAAATAAATGATTGCGTCCGCGCTTATGAATATAGCGCCGACGCGCATTCAGGCCAATTTCGAAAAAGTGGTGAAGCTTATATTTGCCACCCTGTCTCCGTTGCCATCACGCTTGCCGAGATGCGCATGGATGCCAGCGGCATTATGGCCGCCATTTTGCACGATGTCATCGAAGACACCCCCATCAGTAAAAAAGAACTGGCAAACCAGTTCAGTGTAGAAGTTGCAGAACTGGTTGATGGCGTTACCAAGCTAACCAAGATTGACGGCAAATCCCAAACCCGTGCCGAAGCGCAAGCCGAAAATGTCCGTAAAATGTTTCTTGCGATGGGCAAAGACTTACGGGTAATTTTGGTCAAACTGGCAGACCGCTTGCATAACATGCAAACGCTAGGCGTCATGCCCCCTGAAAAAAAACGCCGTATCGCGCGTGAAACGTTGGATATTTACGCCCCGATTGCCAATCGGCTGGGTATGAATAAAATTCGGCATAAATTGGAATCGCTGAGTTTTCAGGCAATGTACCCACTGCGTTTCGCTGTTTTGACCAATGCCATGAAAAAAGCATTTGGTAACCGCAGAAAAGTTGTCGACACCATTGAAAGCACCATAAAAAAACGCTTGGAACAGGTCGGTCTGCATTGTGAAGTTTCAGGACGGGAAAAAAACATTTATAGCGTTTATCAAAAAATGCTCCAGAAAAAAATGTCTTTGTCGTCGATTTTTGATCTGTACGCCTTCCGGATTTTTTGTGACAATACCGATGCTTGTTACCGTTCATTGGGTGTTATTCATAATCTGTACAAACCTATTCCAGGTCGCTTTAAAGATTATATTGCCCTGCCCAAAGCCAATGGCTATCAATCCCTGCACACCGTAGTCATTGGCCCTTATGGCGTTCCCATTGAGATCCAGATCAGAACGCACGAGATGCACCGCATGGCGGAATCCGGTATCGCAGCACACTGGCTCTATAAATCCGATGATGATAAAACTGAAAAATTTCAAGCGCGCGCCAATGAATGGCTAAGAGATTTGTTGGAGATTCAGAAGACAGCCGGTGATTCTCTTGAATTTATTGATAATTTAAAAGTTGACCTGTTCCCTCAGGAAGTTTTTGTATTTACGCCCAAAGGCGGGATTATAAAAATGCCCCGAGGCGCAACGATTATCGATTTTGCCTACGCCGTCCATACTGATATCGGTAATGCCTGCGTTTCTGCCCGCATTGACAAACAACTGGTGCCGTTGCAAACCAAACTGGAAAACGGCATGACCGTTGAAATTATTACGGCATCCTGGGCAAGACCTAACGCACTTTGGCTAAATTATGTCACTACCGTAAAAGCGCGTTCCAGTATCCGTAACCATCTGAAAAATTTTAAACAGCAGGAAGCTATTAGTTTAGGCCGGCGCTTATTGGAAAAAGAACTGCAAACCCTACACTTGCATCTGGAAAGCATTGAGGAAACCCGAATACAGGCATTACTTAAAGTCATGTCGATAGTATCAATGAACGAATTGCTGGAAGACATTGGCTTAGGCAATAAGATGCCGTTTTTAATCGCAAAACGACTCACCCAGGATGATATCAATGCCAATATCAAACTGAATGACTCGGGAAAAATACAGCAAACCCCCCTGATTATAAAAGGCACAGAAGGCATGGTGATTACCTTGGCCAAATGTTGCAGACCCATTCCGGGGGATTCAATCATCGGTTACTTTAATCCAGGTAAAGGCATTGTGGTTCATCATCACGAATGCCGTAACCGCTCTGTCGTCAGAAAAAAACACACCAACTGGCTGGATGTTGAGTGGAGCCTGGATGCGACCGGTGATTTTCCGGCTGAACTTCGTATAGAAATACTTAATCAACGCGGGGCATTGGCAACCATTGCCTCAACCATTTCAGACCAGCGTTCAAATATTGAAAATGTCACCGTTATTGATCAGGATGATCGTGTTTGTGTTGACTTAATCACCCTGACTGTTAAAGATCGTGTGCATTTAGCCAAGATTTTGCGCAGCTTGAAAGAATTACCCATCGTTTTAAAAATTACCCGGGTTAAGGGTTAATTACC